>JBIISI010000024.1:0-23853 GCA_044341105.1 Rickettsiales bacterium
TAACCGGTGGGATTCTTGCGGGACAGTCATTATTCGAGCAGCCGAAATCCGTGCGGTTAGCGCCGAATATTCACGCTATGCATCGGCAGTGAATGCTTTTCGTGATAAATATTTTGCGATACCCGGCGATTTTAAAGATGCGACGCGATTCTGGGGGCGTTTGAACAGTAACAGTGATTGCATTACCAATAGCAGCGCATCGGTTGCTACCGGTGGTGTGTGCGATGGCAATGGTAATGGCGGGCTTACCTGGCCTTCGGCTGCAGCGGGGCAATCCAACGAAGCCTTGCAATTTTGGCGGCATCTGTCGATTAGCGGATTGATCGAAGGCAATTACGGCGGTCTTGCCGGTAGTGGCGGTGGCTACCATTGCCCGGTACCGACTGCCTGTCCCGCCTCGCGCCTGTCCAATGGTGGCTGGTCGGCGGTCAGTCTGCCGAATTTCTCTGGCGATTCATGGGTCTATGCAATGGATTATGGCAACAGCCTTGCCTTTGGCGACCGAAATAACGGTACCAGTATGCCGTTCGAGGCGGCGCTAACGCCTGCCGAGGCATGGAATATCGACCTGAAGCTGGACGATGGCAAGCCAGCGCAAGGCAAAGTGATTGCAAAATTCTGGAATAATTTATGCGCCGCAGCCGATAATGGCAACAGCACGTTGAACAACCTCGTTGCCAGCTATCGGCTAGATGATTCAAGTCGTCAATGCGCGCTGTTTTTTCGACAGGGATTTTAACCTTTCTAATTCAGTTGTTACGCTTTATTGTCTGTGCAAGAAAATAGGCGGGGCGTAATTTAATCACTTATGAAAATGCGCGACAATGCATTCAGCCTGATAGAGCTTTCTATCGTGCTCGTTATTCTTGGGCTACTCACCGGCGGGATTCTTGCGGGTCAGTCATTAATTCGTGCGGCAGAAATCCGTGCCATCAGCACGGAATATTCGCGCTTTAGTACAAGCGTAAATACATTCCGTGATAAATACATGGGCCTGCCCGGCGATATAACGAATGCGACGCGTTTCTGGGGCCAGCAGCAGAATACGGCCGATTGTCTTAATAATAGTGGGGCGGCGGTGAATAGCAGCGGTGGTACCTGCGATGGCAACGGCAACAATATTATTGCTGTGGGTTCCAAAACAAACGGTCAAAGTGCAGAAAATTTCCAGTTTTGGCGGCAACTGGCATTGGCTGGGCTCATGGAAGGAACATATACGGGGTATATTCCTGCCAGCGGCTCTGTTCATACGTGCCGTATCGGGCAGGAATGCCCCGGGTCGCGCATGAGTACCACGGGGTGGTTTGCTCAGGGCTTCACCTCTTTTTATGCAGGGGATAGCTATGCCTACAGCTATGATTACGGCAATGTGCTCGCGTTTGGCGCGCGTACGACCAGCGCACCATGGGAGCAAACGCTGAAACCGGAAGAAGCGTGGAATGTCGATACCAAGCTGGACGATGGCTTGCCAGCACAAGGCAAAGTGATTGCACGGTTCTGGGGCAGCTGCACCACCTCGACGTCGAGCACGGATACGACCGGGTTATATGCGCTGAATACGAATGATAAAACCTGTGCGCTGTATTTCCCGCGGGCATTTTAGGCGGTCAAACTGTTTCTTGCCATGATGGGGGCTAGCGCTTACACCCATCAATATGGCAAATGCGCGACGGGGCTTCACACTTTTAGAATTTGTACTCACGATCACTATCCTGGCGCTGCTGGCCGGGGGCGTGGTGGTCGAGCGCGCGCTTGTGCGCAGCGCAGCGCTGAAATCCATTGTGCGCGAGCAGCATACCTATGTGACGGCCGTCGCGAAATTTTACCTCGCTTACCGTGGCAATCCGGGGGACTTTAACCGCGCCACCGCCATCTGGGGCCGCCAGCTCGACCGGCCCAGTTGCATCAGCCATGGCAAACCTTCCGGTAGCGGCATCGGCGCGTGCGATGGCAATAGCGATGGCTGGGTGACGACCGATACCTTGCCGCTGCATGGTGAGCCCACCGAAGGAACCCAATTTTGGCGGCATTTGTCGCTCGCTGGCATGCTGGAGCCGACCTATAGCGGTGTGATGGCGCAGAGCGAAGAGGGCAGCAAATATTTCTGCCGTCCGGGCACGGACTGCCCCGCGTCTAAAATGCCGAAAGCGGCGTGGACCATCATGGGCCAGCGCGGGTTTTTCGGCGGCGATGATATCTTCTTCGGCACCAGCTATGGCCATGCCCTGATCTTCGGCTATGCCGCGCCCACCGACGGGCCGCCATGGAAGCCGGTACTGACGCCGGAAGAAGCGTTCGATATCGATACCAAGATGGATGATGGCCGCCCCGGTCGCGGCAAGGTGCTTGCCCTGTACTGGAACCAGACCTGCACCAACGCCAAAAGCGCCATCGACTACAGTGCGCAATACCGCCTGGATGACGATACGATCCAGTGTGCGCTGGCCTTTGCCCGCCAGTTTTAGGCGCTTAGACAAACCCGTTTGCATCTGGTATGCTGGCCGCACCTATGAACCAGCTGCGCCAGCATTTGCTTTCTGAAATCGACCGGCTGCCCGCCATGGCGCTCACCGGGCGCGTGACGGCGGTGAAGGGACTGCTCATTGAATGCACCGGCATCGAGCAGGTGCTATCGGTGGGGGCGCGCTGCAAAGTGCAGGGGGCGCTGAGTGCCGGGCATGAAGTGATCTGCGAGGTGGTTGGCTTCCGCGATCAGGTGGCGCTGCTGATGCCATTTGGCTCCGTCGAAGGGGTGGGGCTTGGCGCGAAAGTGACCGTCATGCAGGCCGCCTCGACGGTGGAGCCTTCGGCGGCGTGGCTGGGCCGCATTGTGAATGCGTTCGGCGACCCGATCGATGGCAAGGGGCCGCTGCCAAAAGGCGGGGTGCCCTATTTGCTGCGCGGCGACCCGCCGCCCGCGGCCAGCCGCCAGCGGGTGGGCGGCAAGCTCGATACCGGCGTGCGCGCGATCAACACGTTCCTCACCTGCTGCTATGGCCAGCGGATGGGGATTTTCGCCGGTTCCGGCGTGGGCAAATCCATCCTCATGTCGATGCTGGCGCGTTACAGCAAGGCCGACATCAACATCATCGGCCTGATCGGTGAACGTGGGCGCGAGGTACAGGAATTTATCGAAGACGACCTGGGCGAAGACGGGCTGAAGCGCTCGATCGTGGTGGTGGCGACTTCGAGCGAATCGGCGCTGATGCGCCGGCAGGCCGCCTATACCACGCTCGCCATCGCCGAATATTTCCGCGACCAGAATAACGAAGTGCTGTGCCTGATGGATTCGGTCACGCGCTTTGCCATGGCGCAGCGCGAGATTGGCCTGAGCGCGGGCGAGCCGCCCACCACCAAGGGCTACACCCCCACCGTGTTCGCTGAGCTGCCGCGCCTGCTGGAACGGGCCGGGCCGGGTGTGGTCGGCAGCGGCAACATCACCGGCCTGCTTTCCGTGCTGGTCGAGGGCGACGACACCAGCGAGCCGATCGCCGATGCGGTGCGCGGGATTCTGGACGGCCATATCGTGCTTGACCGCGAGATCGCCCAGCGCGGGCGCTACCCGGCGATTAACCTCCTCAAATCCGTCTCGCGCATGCTGCCCGATGCGAATTCGGAAGAAGAGAATAAACTCATCGCCATCGCCCGGCGCTTTTTATCGACCTACGAGAACATGGCGGAGCTGATCCGCCTCGGCGCCTATCGGCGCGGCACCGATCCGGAAGTCGATCGCGCCATGCAGTTCTACCCGCAGATTGAAGCGTTCCTCACGCAGCGCGAGCATGAATCGTCGAATCTCGAAGAGGGTTATGAGTTGCTGGCCAAGGTGCTGGGCATCGGTGAGCCCGCGAAAGCCAATGCATGAAGTCGATGAAAACATTGCTGCGGGTGAAGCAGCGCGAGATCGACGCGCTGAAACGCGCGCAGGGGGTGATGGAAGAGCACCGCGAGCAGATGCACCAGGCGCTCGATAAGCTGCAGATGACGCTGGTGAAGGAATTGAAAACCGCCGAATCGATGCCCGACATGGCGCATTTCTTCGGCGATTTCTCGGCCCATATCCGCCGGCGGCAGGAAGATATCCACGCCCAACTGCGCAAACTGGAGGTGGAACTCGATAAGCTGGCCGCACAAATCCGCGAGAAATTCTCGGAAATGAAGAAATACGAGCTGGCGCTGGCGGCGTTCAACAAGCGCGAGTCGGACAAACAAAAACGCCTGGAGCAGCAAGCCATGGACGAAATGGGCTTGCGCGGCTATATTCGCAACGATGCAAATCCGGTTTCGTAGTTTTCCCCTCCCTTTCCTGCGCGCGGCGGTGCTTGCCAGTGCGCTGATGGTGAGCGGCTGCCTGGTGCAAAGCGACGTGCAGGGCCGCTACGTGGAAGACCAGAGCGACTGCCGCGATTCGGCCGAAGGCAATATCGGGCGCTATGAGAAACCCGGTATCACCGATAAAGACCGCAACGCCCAGCTGGTAACGCTGTTTGCCGATTGCATGGCCAAAAGCGGCTGGCAGGTGGCGCGCCCCAAACGCAAGCCATCGAGCCCCACCACCGACGGCCCGCACGGCCCGCTCGATCCGTATCCGTCGACCGCGGCAACGGCGACCACCGCCACCACCACGACCACCGGCCCTGCCGCGCAGCCGCAAACCAACGGTTATCGCCAGCCTGCCACGCAGGCACCGGTTGGCCAGCGCCCGGTGCAAACCACCACCACGGTGCTGAGCCCCTCGGGCAGCATGCCGCCGCTGTCGCAGCCGGTGCAGAACGCGCCGTCGCGCTACCAGCCGGGGCGGTCCTACATCGCGCCGGATGTGAATTACGGCACCGGGCTGGGGCGGAATTTCTAATTCAGCGAATGGCGCGCAGCATGAACCATGCGGCGTAACCGTAGGCGAACAGGCTGCTGCCGAAGGTGAGCCAGAAGCCAAGCGCACGGGCGAGCGGCTGGCGGCGATAGCCCCACCAGAAAAGCAGCCGCCCGCCAGCAAAGCCCGCCGCCAATGCCAGCAATAAATTGACCACCGCCGGGGCGTGGCTGATGGCGAGCAGCGCGGCAGCCAGTGCGGCGATGACGGTTTGTTCCAGCGTGTTTTGCAATACCTGCGCTTCCACCGGCAGCCCCTGCGTTTGCCCGGCGATCTGCGCCGCATCGAGGAAGCGCTGGCTGGCGCGCACCGCCACCAGCAACGGCAACCACAGGCCGATGGGGATCATCGCATACGCCCATAAAAATAGCGGGTCGATGGCGCGCAGCGGGCTCCATGCCGGGGTGCAAAGCGCGGCGGCACCCATGCCGAATGCCAGGCCATTGCCTGCCAGCATGCAGCCCAGCACGAACCGTTGTGCCGGCGAAAGCGACAAGGCGAAGGGGCGTGCGGCCATGGTGATCGGCTCCTAGGGGTAAAGCAGTTGGTGGCGCCATTCCTGCGCGGCGCGGGTGTAGGCATCGCGCACATGGAGGCGGCCATCGCGCTGCTGCCAGAATTCGATGCGCGTAGGGCGCAGGCGGAAGCCGTCCCAATAGCTGGGGCGGGGAATGGGTTTGCCTTCGTATTCCGCCAGCACTTCCTGCACGCGCTGCTCGAACAGGTCGCGCGACTCGAGCGATTCCGACTGGCGCGAGGCCCATGCCCCCGCCTGTTTCAGCCGCTCACGCGTGGCGAAATACGCATCGGCCTCGGCGTCGTTCACGCGCATGACGCTGCCTTCGATGCGCACCTGCTTGTCGAGGGGCGCCCAGTAAAAGGCGAGGGCGGCACGCGGGTTGTTGGTGAGTTCCGCACCCTTGCGGCTCAGGCTGTTGGTGTAGAACACGAAGCCATGCTCATCGAACTCTTTCAGCAGCAGGATGCGCACGCTGGGCACTGCGTCCGGCGTGGCGGTGGCGACGCTCATGGCGCTGGCATCGGCAATGGCCGGGCAGGCCTTCGCTTCGGTGAACCATTCGGAAAATAATGCAATCGGGTCGGTCATGGCGGGTAGAGTTGCGCTTTTTTCTTACGCGCGCAAGCGTTATAGTGCCCCCATGCGCCCCAGTGTCATCCAGCTTCGCCAGTTCTATACGTCGCGCCTTGGCCGCGCAGTGAAAAAGCGCCTGCGCGAGCGCGTGCACGCGATGTGGCCCAGCCTGCACGACGAGGTGGTGCTAGGCATCGGCTATGCGCCGCCGCTGCTGCGCGCGCTCGATCGCGAGCCGAGCGTGCACGTGCTGGCGTTGATGCCTGCCGATCAGGGCGCGGTGTATTGGCCGGTGCACACCGATAATCGCAGCGTGCTGGGCGACGAGTTGATGCCGCCGCTGGCCAGCAACAGCCTGCAGCGCGTGCTGGTGGTGCATGCGCTGGAATTCCTCGCGCGGCCCGATGAATTGCTGCGCGTGTATTGGGAAATGCTGGCACCCGGCGGGCGCTTGCTGCTGGTGGTGCCCAACCGCCGTGGCCTGTGGTCGAAACTTGGGGCCACGCCGTTCGCGCGCGGCACGCCCTATAGTATGGCGCAACTGAAAGAGCTGGTGGCCGGTGCGCAATTCACGCTGCGCGATGCCAGCACGGCGCTGTATGCGCGCGGTGCATCGCCGCTGGTGGAGTGGCTGGGCAGGTTGCTGCTGCCGGGGCTTGGCGGGGTGATTTTGCTGGAAGCGGAAAAGCAGATTTATGCAGGGGTTACGGTGCCCGTGCAGCCGCGCCGCGCGCGCTGGAATGCGGCTGCGGTGCCCGTGGGCGAACACCGTAGCGCATCGTAGCTAGAACCCGTATTTCACGCCGCAGCCATAGGGCTGGGTGTGCGAGGGCTCGACCGGCTTGCCGTCTTTCAGCGCGGCGAGCGCGGCGGTCACGTAGTTTTTCGCACCGGCAATGTCGGCAGCTTTCGGCGAGGCTTTGTCGTTGATCGCACCTGCATAGGCGAGCGTGCCGTCTTTATCGATCACGAACATATGCGGCGTAGTGGTGGCACCAAACGCACGGCCAATCTCGCCGCTATGGTCGAGCACATACGCCGAAGGGGCTGCTTTATGACTGGTGACGGCGGCGTTCACTGCGGCAGCATCGGCGAGGTAGCCTTCTTTGCCCTCCGCCGAGGAGTTGATGCTGATCCACACCACCCCATCGGCCACGGCGGCTTTTTGTAAGGCCTGCATGTCGCCGTTGGCGTAGTGCGCTTTCACGAACGGGCAGCCGAAATTATTCCATTCCAGCACCACGGGCTGGCCTTTAAACGCGGCAAGCTCGATGGTTTTGCCGGTCAGCTGGTTGGTGGTTTTGAAGTTGGGGGCCGTTTCGCCGACCTTGGCAATATCGGCCGCGTGGGCGGCGCCGGTCATCAGCAGGGCGGCAATAAAAGACATGAAACGCATGGAAACCTCGCTTACGGGGTGGGGGTGGAATCGGTGATGGTTTGCTGCACCAGCGACGGCGTGAGCAGTTGCGGCAATATGATCGGCTCGCCGCCGGGTGGGTAGTATACATAAAGCGGCACGCCGTTGCGGCCAAAGCTGGCGAGATAGGCGGTGATGGCCGCATCGCGCGTGGTCCAGTCGGCAATCATGAGGGTGATGCCGCGCGCGGCGAAAAGCTGCTGGGTGGCTTCGGTGTGTAGCGCCACGCGTTCGTTGATTTTGCAGGTGAGGCACCATGCCGCCGTGGCATCGACGAACACGGGCTTGCCCTCGGCGCGCAGTGCGGCGAGGCGTTCGGCGCTGTAGGCTTCGCCCATGCCGGGCGGGGTGGCATGGGCCGTTTGCGGCGCGGGTTGCGCCGCGATGCCCCACAGCGATGCGATGAGCGCCAGCAGCCAGAGCACCGGGCGCAACGGGCGGCGCGGGGTGCCCTGCGCCCACCACACCAGCCACGCCACCGCAATGGCGCTGAAGAACAGAAGCTGAAGCCCCGCCACGCCGTTTACCTGCACCAGCACCCATGCCAGCCAGCCCATGGTGGCGAACATGGGGAAGGCCATGCATTGTTTGAAACGTGCCATCCACGCGCCGGGGCGCGGCAGCAGCGCCCGCGCGGCAGGCAGGAAACTGATGAGCAGGAACGGTGCCGCCATGCCAAGCCCAAGCGCCGTAAACACCGCAAGGGTGGCGGTGGCGGGCATGGCGAGCGTGGCCCCCAGCGCCGGGGCCATGAAGGGGGCGGTGCAGGGAGTGGCCAGCGCCACGGCCAGCGCGCCGGTGAAGAATGCCCCGAGCAGCGTGTGCTGGTGCGCGGGCACGCTGCCAAGCAGCACCGGCAATTCAAACTGGCCCAGCAGGTTCAGCGCGACCAGCAGCATGAGCAGCGCAAGGCCTGCGATGACGGCGGGCTCCTGCAGCTGGAAGCCCCAGCCAATAGCCGCCCCGCCCGCTTTCAGCGCCAGCATCACCCCGGCGATGGCGAGGAAGCTGGCGACCACGCCCAGCGCATAGGCAAGGCCTTGCGCGCGCGCGGCACGGGCTTCGGCCCCCGATTTTTTGGCCAGCGCCATGGCTTTCAGCGACAGCACCGGCAGCACGCAGGGCATGAGGTTAAGCAGCAACCCGCCAAGGAATGCGAAGGAAGCAGCGAGCAGCCACGGCAAGGATTCGCCTGCCGCAGGGGCGGCGGCGATGGGGCTGCCACTTGCGGCATCCTGTTCGGCGATGAGGGTGTAGCTGCGCGGTGTGTCGTCTGCCGTGGCGGCGATGGTGAGAATGCCGTGCCATGCAGCGACCGGCTCGGCCTGCCCGCGCGCGGCGGTGAGGGTAAGCATGAAGGCACCGTCGTCGCCTTCGGTGACGGCGATGGTTTGCGGGCTGCTGTTTTTAATGATGCCGTCTTCGACGGGGAACCAGCGCACCTGTGCGCCTTCGCCGCTTAACTCCAGCCCATCGGCGGGCACGGTCAGTTGCACTTCGTCGCCGGCGATGCGGTAGCGCGCACCCACGCGCGGGGTGGGAAGCTGCGCGGCTTGGGTGTCGAGCAACTGGGCGGCCTGCGGGTCGGTGGCGGGCAGCGTGGCGCTCAGCGTGGCCGATTCGGGAATGCAGATATCCTTGCACACCAGCCAGTCGGCCTGCACGGTGACGGTGCCGGTGAGATCATTCTGCGCCGGGGTAAGATCGACCGGCAAAATAACCTTGCCGCCATAGCCGTAATTGAAAATGCCGTCGGTTTCGATGGACTCGGGCGCGGGCCAGTGAATATCGCTTGCGCTCAGGCCTTCCGGCAAGGTCCATGCGAACGCGGTGGGCATGCCCGAATCGCCGGGGTTCTGCCAATAGATATGCCAGCCTTCGGGCAGGGTGAACAGCACCCCGGCGCGGATGGGGTCGCCCGCCACCACGCGCGGCGCATGCAGCAAAAGCTTCGTGGCGGCGATGGGCGAGGCGGGCATGTCCTGCGCCTGCGCGGGCAGGCAGGCAAGGGCGAACAGGCCGAGGAGGAGATTACGCAGCATGGCTCAACGCTTTCGTGGCGCGCACGAAATCATGCACGCAGTTTCGCAAATATTGGTCGTCGGCTTCGCGCAGCGACTGGCCTTCGCCGAAATGGTCGTGTGCGCGGCCAATGCCGATCAGTTGCGGGTACACCCAGCAGCCGAGCAGCTCCATGGGCGTGCGCAATTGCTGCAGCCCGCTAATGCCGCCGCGGGTGGATGGGCTTGCGCACATGAGCAGCGCGGTTTTTCCGGTGAGCGGCGCAACCGCCGTGATCGACAGCCAGTCGAGAATGTTCTTCAGCGCGCCGGGGATCGACCAGTTATATTCCGGCGTGGCAAGCAGGATGCCGTCATGGTGCGGCAGCATGGCCGCCAGTTCGGCGATGGCGGGGGGAATGCCATCGGCCACGGTTTCACCGCGATAGGGCGCATCGAGCGCGGCGTAATCGAGCAGGGTGACGCTTGCACCGCCGCGCGTCGCCTCTTCCACGGCGAGGGCCAGCAGCTGCTTGTTCAGCGACGGTTCGCGGTAGGACGCGGCGAGGGCGAGCAGGCGGCTCATGCGGCATGCCCCCGGTCGAGGTAGGTTTGCAGCAACGCGAATGCGCGGGCGCGGTGGCTGATCGCGTGTTTCTCGGCGGCGTCGATTTCGGCGAAGGTTTGGCGCATGCCGTCGGCCACGAAAATGGGGTCGTAGCCGAAGCCTTTTTCGCCGCGCGGCGGGAAGGTGAGCTGGCCCGTAATCTCGCCGCGCATGTGGTGCAGCTGGCCCTTCGCATCGGCGAGGGTGAGCACGCACACGAAGCGCGCGCGGGCGCCTTCGGGCTCCACGCCGCGGGTGCGCAGCTCGCGCTCAATGCGCGCCATCGCCATGGGGAAGTCTTTGCCCGGCCCGGCCCAGCGGGCGGAATAAATGCCCGGCGCGCCGTCCAGCGCATCGACGCTCAGGCCCGAATCGTCGGCCAGTGAGGTGAGGCCGGTGGCCTGCGCGGCCGCTAAGGCTTTCAGGCCCGCATTGGCTTCAAACGTATCGCCGGTTTCTTCCGGCTCTGGCAGGTTAAGCGACCCCGCCGACACCACCTGCAGGCCCAGCGGGGCGAGCATGGCCTCGATCTCGCGCAGCTTGCCCGCATTGTGGCTGGCCAGCACGAGCGGCGTGGTGATCGCCACACTCATGCCGCAAACCCGAGTGCTTCGCGTTGCTTTTTCACCAGCTGGGCGATGCCCTCTTTACCATGCGCCAGCAACTGCACCAGCTGGGCTTCGCTGAAGGTGGCTTCTTCGCCGCTGGCCTGCATTTCCACCATCTGCCCATCGGCGGTCATGATGACGTTGGCATCCACTTCGGCGCTGGAATCTTCTTCGTAATCGAGGTCGAGCAGCGCTTCGCCGCCGACGATGCCGCACGAAATCGCCGCCACCGGCACAATCAGCGGATCGCGCTTGAGCAGGCCTTTTTGCTGCAGGGTGCGCAGCGCCAGCGCCAGTGCCACGAAGCCACCGGTGATGCTGGCCGTGCGCGTGCCGCCATCGGCCTCGATCACGTCGCAATCGATGATGATCTGGCGCTCGCCCAGTTTTTCGAGGTCGACGCTGGTGCGCAGCGCGCGGCCAATCAGGCGCTGGATTTCCTGCGTGCGGCCCGATTGTTTGCCACGCGCGGCCTCGCGCGGGTTGCGGCTGTTGGTGGCGCGTGGCAGCATGCCGTATTCGGCCGTCACCCAGCCGCGCCCGGTGTTGCGCAGGAAATGTGGCACGCCTTCGTCGACGCTGGCAGTGCACAGCACCTTCGTATGGCCGAATTCGACGAGGCAGCTGCCTTCGGCATGGCGCGACGCGCCGGGGGTGAGACGGATGGGGCGCAACTCGGCGTTGCTGCGGTTAAAAGAACGGGGCATGGGACTCCAATCGGTGAATGTTCGCCTAGCATAGACGAAGCAGCGTTTCAGAAAAGCTTGAAATTTGATGGGGGCATCACCTATATAGCGCGCATGAGTGATGCATTGCCCCAAGACCACGAAGAAAACTTCCCCGAAAATGAGGCCGCCGAAGCCGCACCCGAGGCTATGGCCCGTGCGCTGCAAGCCCTGCTCGACGAGAAAGAAGGCGAGCTGGCCGCGATGAAAGACCAGGCCCTGCGCGCCATGGCGGAAGCGGAAAACACCCGCCGCCGCGGCGAGCGCGAGCTGGCCGACATGAACAAATACGCCATTACCGGCTTCGCGCGCGACCTGGTGAATGTGCTGGAGAACCTGCAACGCGCGACCGACGCGATTTCGCCAGAGCTGCGCCAGAGCCAGCCGGCGGTGGGCAACCTCGCCACCGGCGTGGAGATGACGTTGAAAGAATTGCTGGGCGTGTTCGAGCGCCACGGCATTACGCGCATCGACCCGGTGGGCCAGAAATTCGACCATAATTTCCATCAGGCCGTGGCCCAGATTGAAACCGCCGATGCCGAAGCTGGCACCGTGGTGCAGGTGCTGGCCGCGGGCTACGCTATTCACGACCGCCTGCTGCGCCCGGCGATGGTGAGCGTGGCCGCAAGCCCGCGCGCCAGCACGGTCGACACGCAAGCCTAAGCCCCCGTTTTTTCTCGCATGGTGCCCGCTTTACAGCGGATGGTTTCCTGCTACAGTCGTGCCATGGATGTTCTTCGCCGCCTTCTTGCTTCCGATATTCCCTTCGCGCGGGACGATGCGCACCGCATGCTGCCCGCGATGGTGGCGTGCCTGATCGGGTTTGCGGCGCTGCTGCTGGCGGTTGCCGTGTCGCTTTCCGACCATGTGAGCCTGCGCGCGCGGGATGTTACCGGCGTGCTGCAGGTGGAGGTGCCCCCCGCCGCCAGCGCCATGCTCGACAAAGTGACCGCGACGCTGCGCGACACGCCCGGGGTGACCGGGGTGGCGGTGCTGCGCGAACGCGAGATGGAAGCGCTGCTCAAGCCATGGCTTGGCGAGGATTTTTCGCTGCAGGATTTGCCCATGCCGACCCTGATCGACGTGAAAACAGGCGTGCGTGACAAACGCAGCGCGGTGAATGTCGAGGCGCTGCGCGACAAGCTGCAGGCCATGCACAGCCTGATCGAAGTGCAGGATCGCGGCCCGTGGGTGGGGCAGGTGGCCCGCGCCACCAGCCTGCTTCAGGGGCTGGTGCTGCTGGTGGCGGCGCTGCTGCTTGCCTGCGTGACGGGCATGATCGTGCTGGTGGCACGCACCAATTTGAAGCTGCATTTTAAAGCGGTGAGCCTGCTGCATCTGTTTGGTGCGACGGATGATTACATCCTGCGCCAGTTCCAGTGGAACAATGCCGCGATTGCGGCGCGCGGTGCGGGCATCGGTGTGGTGTTCGCGCTACTGGTGTTTGGCGGCTGGGTGGTGCTTTCGCACCGCTGGGACAGCCCGGTGCTGCCCCCGGCCAGCTTCAGCGCGTCGCACCTGCTGGCATTTGTATTGTTGCCGCTGCTGACCGGCCTGATCGCTTTCGTGGCGACGCGCATGACGGTGCAATCCATGCTGCGGCACATGCATTGATGCGCGGCGTGATGCTCATGCTTTTCCTGGTGATAGCGGGCTGGGCCGCGGGGTTGCTGTTTTTTGTGCAGCGCCTGCCGCAACAGCCCACCCCCGCTTCGGTGCGCACGGATGCGATTATCGTGCTTACCGGCGGCAGCGCGCGCGTGGAGCGTGGCTTTGCCATGCTGGCGCAAGGTGCCGCACCGGTGCTGATGATTAGCGGCGTGGGCAAAGACGTGACCCTTCAGGAAATGCTCTACGCCCATGCCGATTCGCGCACGCG
Source organism: Rickettsiales bacterium (assembly GCA_044341105.1). GTDB lineage: Bacteria > Pseudomonadota > Alphaproteobacteria > Rickettsiales > UBA3002 > QFOX01. The sequence continues at coordinate 13,203 of JBIISI010000024.1, forward strand.
CGATGCCATCGTGCTGCGCGGCGCGTCAATCGTGCTCGACCATGTGGCGCGCACCACCCAGACCAACGCACGCGAAATCGCCCAGTTCGCACAGGAGCGGCAGCTGCGTTCCGCCCGCATCATCACTGCCGATTACCACATGGCGCGTAGCCTCGCTGAAATCCGCACGGCGCTGCCGGAGGTTGAACTGGTGCCCGATGCGGTACAACCCTCCGGCTTCAAGCGCGACCAGTGGTGGCGCCACAAAACCTCGCGCGAACTAGTGCTGAGCGAATACCACAAAACCATTGCGGTGCTGGTGCGCTCGCTGCTGCCTGCGTCGTAATGCTTCGCGGGGTGCGCACAGCATGCTTTTTCGCGGGGTGGGTCGTGCTCACGGCGTTTATTGGACTATTCGCACCGCTGCTCATGCCGTCGCAACGCGCCAGCTGGTGGGCATCGCGTCAATGGGCGACGGCCACCCTTTGGTGGCTGCGCATTTGTTGCGGTGTGCGCAGTGTGGTGCAGGGCGCGCCCGCCAGCCGTCTCATCGCCAGCAAGCACCAGTCGGCATGGGATACGATCATGCTCTGGAAGCAACTTGGCAACCCGTGTTTTATCCTCAAGCGCGAGCTGTATTGGATACCCGTGTTCGGCTGGTATCTCTGGCGCACCGGCCAGATCGCCATTGATCGCCGTAACGCACGCGGGGCCATGCGTCACGTGCTGGAGCAGGCGCAAGCACGGCATGCGCAGGGCCGCAGCATTGTCATTTTTCCGGAAGGTACGCGCGTGCAGCCGAGCGAGGACGCGGCGTTCCACGGCGGCATTGCGCGCCTTAGCGAAACGCTGGGCGAGCCGGTCACGCCGGCGGCGCTCAATGCCGGATATTTCTGGCCGAAGCACCGGCTGCAAAAATCGCCCGGCATGGCGGTGCTGGAATTCCTGCCTGCCATGCCGGCAGCAGCAGGGAGCACGGGGCCGTGGCTTGCGGAGCTTAAACGCGCAATTAACGCCGCGAGCGATGCAATTGCCCCTCGCGCAAATACAGCGTCGGGTAATCGAACGCTTCCATAAGCGACGCGTCGTGCGTGGCGAAGACGATGGTGGTGCCCACCTTGTTCAACGAGCGGAACAGGTGCATCAGCTTCATCGACAAATCATGGTCGAGGTTGCCGGTCGGCTCATCGGCCAGAATGAGCAGCGGCTTGTTGATGACCGCACGCGCGATGGCAACGCGCTGCTTCTGCCCGCCGGAAAGCAGGGTGGGGCGCACATCGGCAAAGCCGTCGAGCCCGATCCATTCCAGCAACTCCTGCACTTTCTCGGTGATGATTTCGCGTGGCTCGCCGAGAATCTTGAGCGGCAGGCCGACATTCTGCGCCACAGTGAGGTGGTTGAGCAATTGGTAATCCTGGAACACGGTGCCGATTTTGCGGCGCACGCCGGGCAGTTCCTCGCGCGCGAGGCGGGTCACATCTTCGCCGAACAAGTGCAATTGCCCGGCGCTGGCGCGGTGCGACAAGGCCAGCAGCGACAGCAACGACGATTTGCCCGCGCCACTCGCGCCCGAAAGGAACGTGAACGAGCCCGGCTCGAGATGCAGGTTGATATGCCGCAGCACAGGCTTGCCGGGAATATATTCAAGCGACAGGTTGTTGCAGCGGATCATCGCGCGCGGCCTTAACGAAACGGGAGGTGGACAGGCGACTGAGTTATATTGCGTTGGCGGGTGGCTTTCTATAGATTTCTGCAATGATTTTGCAATGCCCGAGCTGCTACGCCCGCTTTGCCGTGCCCGACGCGCTGATCCCGCCCGAGGGGCGCACGGTGCGCTGCGGCAAATGCGCGAGTGAATGGCACACGCCTGGGCTTGAACTACGCGAGCAGGCACCGCCCGCCCCGGCTATCGACGAAGTGGCACCCGCCAGTGAAATTCTTGCCGCCGCGCCCGCACAGGATGTGACCGAGGCCGCCCCGGAAGAACCCGCGACCGCTGCCGCCGCACCACGCGCCCAATTGCCGGTGGTGCGCCGCAAGGCGTTTCCGCTCTGGCCGTTTCAGGCGGCGGCGGGGGTGCTGGCCGCTGCCTGGCTGGTGATCGCGCTGTATGCCTATTTCCCCAAAGGGCAGTTCCAGCCCGGTATCGGCGCCATCTATAGCGCGCTGGGCGTGACCGACACGCATGGGCTTGTGTTTGCCGATGTGACGATGGAACGCGAGAATCTCGGTGGGCGCACGCGGTTTATTCTGGCGGGCTCGATCGCCAACCACGCCGCGCAGGCGCGCATGATTCCCACCGTGCGCGTGGCGCTGAAGGACAAAGACGGCAAGGAAGTGTGGAGCCGTAAATATGCGGTCGAGCAGACGGTAAAAGGGGGCGAGGTCTACCCCTTCCGCATCGAGGACGTGGAGACGGCTTTCGCCGCGCGCGCAACCAGCATTGTGCTGGATATTGGTAATTCTTTTGAGTTGGTCATGCGATGAACAAACCCCCAGAAAAACGTTCCATTCCCGTGCTGTTCACTGCGCTCGAAATCAAAGAGCGGCTGGAAGGGCTGGCCGCGGAAATTTCTGCCAAAGTGGGGTATGAATTCCTGATCGTGTCGCTGCTGCGCGGCTCCTTCATGTTCACCGCCGATTTGGTGCGCGAGCTTTACACGATCGGTGTACACCCGCAGATCGATTTCATGACGCTCTCGAGCTACGGGCAGGGCACGCAATCAAGCGGCACGGTCGATATCGGCCGTGATTTGACCGAGGATGTGCGTGGTAAAACCATTCTGGTGGTCGATGATATTCTAGAGACCGGCCGCACGCTGAGCTATGCCATCCAGTTGTTGAAGGATCGCGGTGCGGAGAAGGTCTTCAGCGTGATGCTGCTGGAAAAACCCGGCAAGCTGGAATCCGACGCCAAGGCCGATTTTGTTGGCTTTTCCATTCCCGATAAGTTCGTCGTCGGCTACGGGCTCGATTACGCAAACCATTACCGCGAACTGCCGTTCATCGGCTATCTTGACGTGCATTAAAGCCAGTCGGGCATCGCTTCCGCGCGCAGCATTTCCTCGTAGCTCGGGCGTGGGCGAATCACGGCGAATTGCCCGCCATGCACCAGCACTTCCGGCACCATGAGGCGCGAATTATAGCTGTTGCTCATGCTTGCGCCATAGGCACCGGCGGTGCGGAAGGCGACGAGGTCGCCTTCTTTGAGCGCGGGCAGGGCCGCGTCTTTCACGAACACGTCGCTCGATTCGCAGACGGGGCCGACCACATCCATCGCGGCTTCGCCCTCGCGTTCGCGCACGGGCATGATGGCGTGCACCGCGTCATACAGCGCCGGGCGCATGAGGTCGTTCATGCCCGCATCGACGATCGCATAGGTGCGGGCGGTGCGTTTCATGTAGAGCACTTCGGTGACGAGAATGCCGGAATTGCCCGCGATCAATCGCCCCGGCTCGACGATGAGCTGGCCGCCGAAATCGGCGAACATGTCGCTCACCATCGCGCCGTATTCGACCGGCAAAGGCGGCGCGTCGTCGCGGTGATAGGGCACGCCGAGGCCGCCGCCAAGGTCGATGGTGCGCAGGGGAATGCCCTGCGTTTTTAGCTCGGCCACCAGCGTTTTGATGCGCGCATAGGCGGCGCGGAAGGGCTCGAGCGTGGTCAGCTGCGAGCCGATATGCACCGACACGCCCTGCACCAGGATATTCGGCAGCGATTCGGCCAGCGCGAAGATGGCGGGGGCGACGGCAATGTCGATGCCGAATTTGTTTTCTTTTTTGCCGGTGGAAATTTTGGCGTGGGTTTCGGCGTCCACATCCGGGTTCACGCGCAGCGCGATGGGGGCATGCACGCCCAGCTCCTTCGCCACGTCGTTCAGCGTGAGCAGCTCGCGGTCGGATTCGACATTGAACTGGAAGATTTTCTGTTGCAGCGCATAGCGCATCTCGGCTTTGGTTTTACCGACGCCGGAGAACACGATTTTTTGCGCCGCAATGCCCGCCGCCAGCGCCCGGCGCAGCTCGCCTTCGGATACCACATCGGCCCCCAGCCCTTCGCGCGCGAGGGTTTTCAGCACGGCAATATTGCTGCTCGCTTTCACCGCAAAGCAGATGAGCGGGTTCACCGCTGCGAGCGCCTGCGTGAAGACCTGTGCGTGGCGCGTGAGCGTGGCGCTGGAATAGCAGTAAAACGGCGTGCCCACCTGCTGGGCGATGGTTTCAATCGCCACGTCTTCGGCGTGCAGCGCGCCGTGTTTATAGATAAAATGATCCATGCTTATCCTTGTGCCTTCATGCGCAGTGCGGCTTCAGGCACTGGCGTTTCGATCTGGCGCTTTTTCAGTTTTTCTTCGCGCTTGTGCTCGTATTCGGGAATGTCTTTCGGCGCAATGAGCGGGCGCTTGATGCCGCAACCGGTCACCATCAGGCACAGGCATATCAGCGCAATGAGCGGGCGCATCAGCCAATCTCCTTCGCGGCGGCGTCGATGGCTTCGCGCACGCGCGCCGGGGCGGTGCCGCCAACGCTGGTGCGGCGCGCCACGCAGGCATCGAGCGCGATGGCGGCGAACACTTCATCCGTAATGCCCGCATGCACCGCCTGCATGTCGGTCAGCGAAAGATCGTCGAGCGTGCATTGCCTTGCCTCGGCCAGCTTCACCAGCTGCCCGGTGAGATGGTGCGCCTCGCGGAAGGGAATGTTCACTTGCTGCACCAACCAGTCGGCGAGGTCGGTGGCGTTTAGGAAGCCGCGGGCGCAGGCGCTGCGCATGGCGGCGGCTTGCGGCTGCATATCGGCCACCATGCCGCCCATCGCTTTCAGGCAGAGCAGGATTTCGTCGCACGCGAAAAAGAACGGGCGTTTGTCTTCCTGCAGGTCTTTGTTGTAGGCGAGCGGCAGCGATTTCACGGTGGTGACGAGCGCCACCAGCGCGCCGACAATGCCGCCCGCTTTGCCGCGCACCAGCTCGGCCGCATCCGGGTTGCGCTTTTGCGGCATGATGGACGAACCGCTGGTGAACGCTTCCGAGAACTTCACGAAGCCGACGAGTGGCGTGGCCCAGAAGATCATTTCTTCGGCGAGGCGGGTGAGATGCGTGGCGCAGATGGTGAAGGCGGCGAGCAGCTCGATCACGTAGTCGCGGCTGGCGACGGCATCGAGCGAGTTGCGCATGGGGCGCGCGAAGCCGAGCGCGGCGGCGGTCGCCGCGCGGTCGATGGGGTAGGTGGTGCCGGCAAGTGCCGCCGCGCCCAGCGGCGATTCGTTCAGCCGCGCCAGCGCGTCGCGCAGGCGGGTGCGGTCGCGGCCGAACATTTCCACATAGGCCAGCATGTGGTGCGCGAAGCTGATCGGTTGCGCCGGTTGCAAATGGGTGAAGCCGGGCAGGATGGTGTCGATATGTGCCTGCGCCTGCGCGAGCAGCGCGCGCTGCACATGCTGCAAGGCGGCGTCGATTTGCTGCACGGCCTCGCGGGCGTATAGCCGCAGGTCGGTGGCGACCTGGTCGTTGCGCGAGCGGGCGGTGTGCAGGCGGCCTGCCGCATCGCCCACCAGCTCCTTCAGGCGCGATTCGATGTTCATATGGATGTCTTCCAGCGCTTCCGAGAAGGCGAGCTGGCCGGATTCGATCTCGGCTTTCACCTGCGCGAGGCCAGATTGGATGGTGGCGCTGTCCGTGGCGCTTAAAATGCCCTGCGCTTCCAGCATGCGGCAATGGGCGAGGGAACCGGCGATGTCCTGCGCATAGAGCCGCTGGTCGACGGCGATGGAGGGGTTGATGGCGGCGAACGCCTCGGCGGGGCCGAGCGCGTAGTGCCCGCCCCACATGGGGTTGGCGCGATTGGCGATGGATTTTGCGTCGGTTGGCATTATAGTGGCCCCATGAATCGGATTCGACTTAGCATCGTTTGGGCGCTGGCTGCAATGATTTCTGCGGCCCCGGCCATGGCTGCCCCCCAGCCGCGTTTCTACGAATGGGTGGAGCTTGCCGACCAGCCCACCCCCAGCGCCGATTTCCTGATGGATGGCGGCAAACGCCGCACGCTGGCCGATTTCAAGGGGCAGGTGGTGCTGCTGAACCTGTGGGCCACCTGGTGCACGCCCTGCCTGAAGGAGCTGCCGACGCTTGAGGCGCTGGAGGAGAAATACGCTGCCGATGGGCTGGTGGTGCTGCCGCTCTCACTCGATACGCTGGACTATGCGCAGTTGCGCGCGTTCGTCGACAAGCTCGACCTGCCCCTGCCGCATCTCGCGCAGGACACCACGCGCAGCTACCAGCGCGCACTGCCCACGCGCGGTCTGCCCGCCACGTTCCTGATCGACCGCAACGGCGTGATCCGCGCGCGGTTTGAAGGCACCACGGATTGGACGGGCGAAGAGCACGCCAAAAAGATCGAAGCGCTGCTGAAGGAATAATTACAGCGCGAAGCGCGGCAGGCTGTAGGTCGCGCCGATTTCTTCCAGATCGGGCTGTTCGCCGCGAATGCTGAGGATGCCGCCGGTGATAAGCAGGCTGTCGAGGTTGGCTTCCTGCGCACCGAGAATGTCGGTCAGCGGGTTGTCGCCCACGCACAAAACCTTGTCGGTGCCGAGCAGGCTGATCGCCGCGTCATACACATCGTCATACGGCTTGCCGACGAATTCGACCTCGCCGCCCAGCTCGAGATAGGCATCGGCCACCATGCCGGCGCAGAGCTGCTGGGTGCCGTCTTGCTTCACCACCTCGAGGTCGGGGTTGATGCACAGCAGCGGCAGGCTGAGCGCCTGCAGTTTTTTCAGCGTGGGCAGGATTTCCTTATGCGGCTGGAAATCGTATGCGTAGCCGGTGTTGAGGATGAAATCGGCATCCTCCGCGGCTTCGACGCGGGTATAATCGCGCAAATCGGCGATCACGTCTTCGTCTTTGCTGGGGCCGAGGTAATAATAGCGGCTGCCCAGCCAGTCCGAATCGCCGTCCAGCAGGTCATGCGCCACCTGCCCGGAGGTGATGATGGCGCGGTAATGCGCGCGGTCGATGCCGAGCTTATCGAGCACCGCCTGTGCCTTCACCGACAAGCGCGGCGCGTTCGACAAAAACACCACGGGCTTACCCGCTTCATGAAGGTATGCCAGCGTTTCCGCCACGCCGGGATAGAGCGTCACGCCATCATGAATCACGCCCCACAGATCGACGAGGAGGGCATCGTAGTCCGCAACAATATCCTGCAGTTTCATTACGCCGCCACCTGCTCACGCAACAGCGCGGTGTCGATCAGGGCGATGGTTTCCTTTGCCCCATACAGCGCGATGAAGCTGCCCATGCGGGGGCCTTGTTCGCTGCCGAGCAGGGTTTCGTACATGGCTTTGAACCAGTCGCGCATGGTTTCCTTGCTGTAATGTTTCAGGCCGAGATCGTAGATTTTGGTCATGATATCGTCGGCGCTGGTGCCCTCGGGCAGCAGTTCGAGATACGCGCGCAGCTCGGCCAGCGCGGCGCGCTCGGCTTCGGTGGGGGCGCGGAACTTTTTGGTCGGTTTCACGAAATCGTGGTAATAGCGCACGGCGTAGCCCACCAGCGCATCCAGCCGCGGGCACCCTGCGGGTGAGGCGTTCGGGTTGGCGCGAGTGATGTAGCTCCAGAGCACTTCTTTGCTGTCGGCGTTGCCCGCACTCACCAGATTAAGCAGCAGGGCGAATGGCAGCTCAACGGCTTCCGGCGCGGGGGTGGTACCGCCATGGATATGCCAGACGGGGTTTTCGAGCTGCGCCGCGGGTTCTTCTTTGGCGAATTTGCCGAGGAAGGACTGGTATTCATCGACCGATTTGGGAATTACGTCGAAATACAGCTTCTTCGCCTTGCGCGGGCTTTGGAACATATACAGCGCCAGCGACTCGGCGGGGCCGTAGGTCAGCCATTCGTCGATGGTCAGGCCGTTGCCTTTGGATTTGGAAATCTTCTCGCCTTTTTCGTCGAGGAAGAGCTCGAACATCATCTGCTGCGGCGGGGTGCCGCCGGCGATGCGGCAGATCGCGTCATACAGCTTGGCGCTGACCAAATGATCTTTGCCGTACATCTCGTAATCGACACCCAGCGCGGCCCAGCGCATGCCCATGTCGGGTTTCCATTGCAGCTTGCAATGGCCGCCGGTGACGGGCACTTCTTCTTTACTACCATCTTCTTCTTCGTAGACGATCGTGCCTTTGCTGGTATTCACCTCGTGCACCTTGGCGAGCAACACTTTGCCCGAGCGCGGCGAGACGGGCAGGAACGGCGAATAGGTCTGCTGGCGTTCTTCGCCCAGCGTCGGCAGCATCACTTTCATGACCTTTTCATAGCCCGCCAGCAGGCGTAGCAGGGCGGGGTCGAACTCGCCGCTTTTGTAGGTGTCGGTCGAGGATTTGAATTCGTAGTCGAAGCCGAAATGGTCGAGGAACGCGCGCAGGCGGGCGTTCATGTGGTGGCCGAAGCTTTCATGGGTGCCGAACGGGTCGGGCACCGAGGTGAGGGGTTTGCCGAGATTGGCCGCCAGCATTTCGGGCTGGGGCAGGTTGTCGGGCACTTTGCGCAGGCCGTCCATGTCGTCGGAGAAGCAGATGAGGCGGGTGGGAATTTTCCCTTCCGTCAGCGCCTCGAAGGCGCGGCGCACCATGGTGGTGCGGGCCACCTCGCCGAACGTGCCGATATGCGGCAGGCCGGAGGGGCCATAGCCGGTTTCAAACAGCACGTAGCCTTTGTCGTTGCTGCCCTGTTGCAGGCGGGCGAGCAGGGCTTGGGCTTCGGCAAACGGCCATGCCTTGGCGGCGGCGGCGAGCGGATTCATAGCGTACCTCATGGATAATGCTAGGCTCATAGCCGCAAGCCCGCGGGAATGAAACAAAAAATCCGCGAATCCGGAAAGGGGCTTCCCCGGAAAAACCGCTTGCGCAGGGCGAGAAGCTCGCTTAACACAAACGCATATTCATGGGCGTGGCCCATTCCCGTTCGCGCAAGAGGAGCATTCGTGAAGCATCGTGTGTCTATGTTGCTGGCCGCCAGCCTGCTCGCCAGCCCGTCATTCGCCGCACCGGTATTCATGCTGCAATTCGGTTCGTTTGAATCGCGCGACGAGGCCGAAGCCAAGCTGAGCGAATTAAAAGGCAAACATGCCGGCGTGCTCTCTGGCATGAGTTCAGGCATCCGGGAAGTGGCGCTGCCGCCCGACAACCTCACCGTTTACCGCACGCAGGCCGGCCCGGTCGATACGCGCGGCTCGGCGCAATCCATCTGCTCGCAGCTCGCCAGCAACGGCGATGAGTGCTATGTGGTTGAAACCGCCATGGTGCCCGCCATGTCGCCGCCGCGCCAGCAAGTGGCCAGTGCGGTGAATGACGTGGTCGGCCCGGCAACGGCGGCAACGGCAGCAGCAACAAGTGCAGCGGCAACAAGTGCAGCGGCAACAAGTGTCGCTGCGCCTTCGATCCCATCGGTGGTAACCGCTGTTGCCCCGCGTGACCCGCAAAGCATGGCCATGCTGAACAGTGTCACTTCGGGCCCGAACAAATCCATGAATGCGCCGCTGCCGGATATGGAAGCGCCTTCGGCTCCCGCCGTGGCTGCAACGGCAACAGCCGCCGCGCCTATACCGTCATCGTCGCTGCAGGCCGCCATGAACGACGCTGCCGCCGAGCAGCAAAAAGCCCTGGCGCTGAACGCCGCACCCACCCCGGCCGATGCGAAACCGGAAGGCTCGTTCTGGGGCCGCCTGAACCCCTTCAGCAGCAGCACCGCACCGACGGCGGTTGCCGCCGCACCGGCAGCGCCCAAGGAATTGCCCGCGCCGAAGCTGACGCCGATGGCCGACGCCAAAGCACCGCCTGCACCCGTATTGCCGGAACCGACCCCGGAAACGGTGGCGATTGCCCAGAAAGCGCAAGCAGCAGTGCCTACGCCCGCTCCGGTTGCCGCGCCTGTGCCGGTGCTTGTGCCCACGCCTGAACCCGCACCCGCTATGGCTGCCACGCCGCGTGTCATCACGCAGGCGGATCCGCTGCCCTTGCCGCCGCCGCCCGCGCCGCTCATCGGCAAAGGGGCGATCGCTTCGACCTCCGCCGCCGCACCGATGGTGATGGCCGCCAATACGAACACCGCCGCCTCGCTGCGTGCACCGAGCCCGGTGATCACGCCGCAGCCCACCGGCACCATGCCTGCGCCGCTGATCGTGCCGCCGCCCGGCACGTTGCAATCCGGCAATGGGCAGGTGAATGTAGGGGAAGCCCAACGCGTGCCGCTGAGCCAGCCGCCGGTGCTTGCCACGCCGGTTGCCAGCGCCCCGATGCCGGTGCCTTCCTCGGCCCCGGTGGTGATGTCGCTGAGCCCGAGCGCGACGATTGGCCAGAAAACCCTGTGGGCGGAAATCGGCCCGTTTGTCGACGCGCAAGCGGCGCTCGGCTATTGGGATAATTACCGTCGCACCCACCCGGATTTCCCGGTGGTGCGCGTGCGTGTCGCCAGCAGCTACATGGCGGTACAGCGCGGCATTTCGCAGGTGAGCCTGCGCATTGGGCCGGTCCTGAAACCGACGGCGATCACCAACCTGTGCAAAACCCTGCCGGAAGAGCCGCGCGTGCGTTGCGGCCAGGTGACCGACATGGGCACCGCCACGCACATGGGCGGCCCGCCCAACGGCTATATGCCCGGCTCGCGCTACCAGCGC
>JBIISI010000033.1:0-20258 GCA_044341105.1 Rickettsiales bacterium
CGCAAATTCCTCGACCAGTTCCCCGACGCGCTCGACATGATCGTGCGTTCGGTGAAGTCGGGCTTCCCGCTGTCAGTCGCGCTACAGATGCTGGCGGAAAACGCCGAAAACCCCGTGCGCGAAGAATTCCGCACCGTGGTCGACGACATCGCCCTTGGCCGCTCCATGCAGCAGGCGCTGCAACGCCTTGCGCTGCGCATCAACCAGGCCGATATCCGCTTCTTCGTGGTGGTGCTCTCGGTGCAGCAGGAAACCGGCGGCAACCTCGCCGAAATCATCGGCAACCTCTCGGGCATCCTGCGCAAGCGCAAGCAATTGCGCCATAAAATCCACGCCATGACGAGCGAAGGCCGTGCCACCGCGTGGGTGCTTGGCCTGCTGCCGGTATTCGTGTTCTTCGCGCTGTATTTCCTCCAGCCGGGCTACCTCGAAGCCTTCTGGACCGACCCGCTCGGCATGATCCTGTTCGCCTCGGCCTGCGCGCTGGTCGTCACCTGCGCCTTTATCGTCAAGCAAATGATTAACGTGGATATTTAGCGATGCGTCTGCTGCTTGCGTTCCTCATCGCCGTGATCGTCTTCTGCAGCTACCTGCTGGTCGATCAGTACCGCCTCATGGTGAAACGCCGCGAGATGATGCGCGCACGCATCACGCCCGATGGCAGCAACCAGAGCTACGACGAGGAATCCCTCACGCTGGTGGATGGCGAGCCAAGCCCGCGCGCCAAAGGCATGCTGGGCCTGCTGCGCGCGCTGGGCGTCAATGTCGATGAATTACTGCCCAAGCTTTCCAAACGCTTTGGGCAGGCGGGCATTCCCGGCCCCGATGGCCCTATTTTCTACCTGTTCTTCCAGCGCATCATCTCCATCGTGCTGCTGGTGCTGGTCGCGGTCTACATCCTGCAACCGGTGGAAGGCATGCAGCGCCTGCTGCATTACAGCGCGGGCGGGTTCATTGCCATCCTCGCCGTGTTCGGCCCCTATTTGTATGTGCAGAACAAAATCGACCATCGCCGCCAGAAGCTCGAGCGCGCCTTCCCCGACACGCTCGATCTGCTGCTCATCTGCGTCGAATCCGGCCTCGCGCTCGATGCGGCGCTGAACCGCGTGTGCGCCGAGCTGGGCGCAGCTTACCCCGAAATCACCGAAGAACTCAACCGCACCCGGTTGGAACTTTCGCTACTGAACGACCGCGTGAAAGCACTCATGAACCTGGGCGAGCGCACCAACATGGTGGCGTTCCGCTCGCTCACCGCGGCGCTCATCCAGTCCGAGCGGTTCGGCACCGCGCTCACCGACACGCTGCGCGTGCTCAGCGAGGATTTCCGCCTGTTGCGCCTGTCGCAGGCCGAGGCCAAGGCGGCACGCCTGCCGGTTATTCTCACCATCCCGCTGATTTTCTTCCTCATGCCCGCCTTCATGCTGATTATCCTCGGCCCGGCGATCGTGCGTTTTGCCCGTCAGGGCCAGATGGTGACCGGCCAATAACCCGCTTCACGTTTTGTTAAGCCTTTGCGCCCATACTGGGCAACATGGCACCCAACGATCCCGAATGGCTCCGCCCCGAAACCCGCGCCGCCCTGTGCAAGCTGCCGCTTGCCGGCACGGTGATCGATTGCCGCACGCCCGACTTCACCGCCAAACTGCCCGCCGCAGCGCCGGATCGCCGCACCGTGATCGTGCTCGATCCCGGTCATGGCGGCTATTGGAACACCGACCTGCATACCGGCAAGCCCCGCATTGACCGCAACGGCGACCGCGAGAACCATTACGACCCCGGCAGCATCCATGGCGCGCTGAAGGAAGCCGCCGTGACCGAGGCCATGGCCGCGCGCATGGCGCTGAAACTGGCCAGCCGCGGCTTCGCCGTGCGCCTCACCCACGACATCAACTGGTCGGGCAATGCCCTGCTGCAGGATTTATCGGCCAACGATACGCGCTTCCTCGCGCTACTCAACCGCGCCTCGCACGACATGCTGCCCGACCGCTACAACGCGCGCGTGGAAACCGGCCGCCGCGCGGGCTACGACTACGCCGCCGCCATCGGCCAGACCACCCGCGCCATGTATATTTCGCTGCATGCCGAAGTAGCAGCGACCCCCGGCCGCCACGGGGTCGAAATCATGGTGCATCGCGATTTGCCGACCCACAGCCCGGCCCATCACCTCGCCCACAGCCTGCGCGATGCGTTTGCCGACACCAACAGCCTCACCAACCGCCCACGCTTCACCACCGACAAAGACGGCAAGCGCCACCCGCTCCTCATCAACGACGGGTCGATGCAATCCATCCTCGATGCGCATGGCAACCCCGAGCGCGGGCTGATCGCCGCCACCAAGCAGCCCATCGCCCCCTTCCCGGCCGATGGCGTGCGCGAACCGGGGCCGAGCGCCGTAACAAACGGGCTTGGCGCGCGCATGCCCGCCGTGCTGATCGAGTTCGGCAAGCTGAACAACGCCGCCGACGCGGCGCGCCTCACCAGCCCCGAGAAAGCCAGCGCGCTGGCCGACACCGCCATTGCCGGCATCGAGCGCTATGTGGCGCAGTACCAAAGCGAAATGCCGATCTATCCCGCGCCCAAAGCGCCAGCTGGCCGCGCGCGCTAACCCCTCGCTTTTTGGCGCGCGCGGCCTATATTAGCGCCATGGCCACCCGCCCCGACCTGCCTATGCTGCAAACGCCCGCCCCCCGGTTCGAGAAAACCGGCGGCCCCTTTCAGCTGCAAGCCGATTACACCCCCATGGGCGACCAGCCCGCCGCCATCGCGCAGCTGGTCGAAGGGCTGGAAGCGCGCAAGCGCAACCAGGTGCTGATGGGCGTGACCGGCTCGGGCAAGACCTTCACCATGGCCAACATCATCCAGCAGACGCAGCGGCCCGCGCTGGTGCTGGCGCACAACAAAACGCTCGCGGCGCAGCTTTACTCCGAATTCAAACATTTCTTCCCGCACAATGCGGTCGAATATTTCGTGTCGTACTACGACTACTACCAGCCCGAGGCCTATGTCGCGAAAACCGATACGTTCATCGAGAAAGACTCGAGCATCAACGAACAGATCGACTGCATGCGCCACGCCGCCACCCGCGCCCTGCTCGAGCGGCGCGACGTGATCGTGGTCGCCTCGGTGAGCTGCATCTACGGCATCGGCTCGGTCGAAACCTATTCGAACATGACGCGCACGCTGAAAAAAGGCGCGAGCTACAACCAGCAGGAATTGCTGCGCACCCTCACCGAGCTGCTCTACAAGCGCAACGACATGGCCTTCGTGCGCGGCACCTTCCGCGTGCGCGGCGACAATGTCGATATCTTCCCTGCCCACCTGGAAGACACCGCCTGGCGGCTTTCCTTCTTCGGCGACGAGCTGGAAGAGCTCTATGAATTCGACCCGCTGACCGGCGAGAAAGGCCGCAACTACGACAGCGTGACCGTCTTCGCCAACAGCCATTACGTGACCCCAAAACCCACCATCGAGCAGGCGATCAAGCAGATGAAGATCGACCTCAAGGAGCGCGTGGCCTGGTTCGAATCGCAGGGCAAACTGCTCGAGGCGCAGCGCCTCGGCCAGCGCACGCAATACGACATCGAGATGCTGACGGAAACCGGCATGTGCAAGGGCATCGAGAATTACTCGCGCTACCTTGCGGGCACCGAAAAGGGCGAGCCGCCCCCCACCCTGTTCCAGTATTTGCCCAGCGACGCACTGCTGTTCGTTGATGAGTCGCATGTCATGCTGCCGCAGGTGCGCGGCATGTATAACGGCGACCGCGCGCGCAAAACCGTGCTGACCGATTACGGCTTCCGCCTGCCCGCCGCGCTCGATAACCGGCCCCTGAAATTCGAGGAATGGGACAGCCTGCGCCCGCAAACCATTTGCGTTTCCGCCACCCCCGCGGCGATGGAACTGGAATGGACGAACGGCGAATTCGCCCAGCAGGTCATCCGCCCCACCGGGCTGGTCGATCCGGTCTGCATCATCAAGCCGGTGGCGAGCCAGGTCGATGATTTGCTCGCCGAAGTGCAGCAGCAGGTCAAGCTCGGCCAGCGCACGCTGGTCACCACCCTCACCAAGAAAATGGCCGAGGAACTGGCCGAATACATGGACGAGCACGGTATCAAGGTGCGCTACCTGCACAGCGATATCGACACGTTGGAGCGCATCCAGATCATCCGCGATTTGCGTATCGGCACCTACGACGTGTTGATCGGCGTGAACCTGCTACGCGAAGGGCTCGACATTCCCGAATGCGGGCTGATGGCGATCCTGGACGCCGACAAGGAAGGGTTCCTGCGCAGCAAAACCGCGCTCATCCAGACTATCGGCCGCGCCGCGCGCAACGCTAATGCCAAGGTGATTCTGTATGCCGACACCATGACCGATTCGCTGAAAGGCGCAATCGAGGAAACCGAGCGCCGCCGCGCCATCCAGCTCGCGCACAACGAAAAACACGGCATCACCCCGCAAAGCGTGAAAGCCAAACTCTCCGACATTCAAGTCGACACCGAAGCACAGCTCGCCGAGGAGATGGATGCATTCGGCGACCTCCGCGGCGGCGATCTGGAAAAGCATATCGCGCGCCTGCGCAAAGACATGGCCAAAGCCGCCGCCGACCTCGAATTCGAAGAAGCCGCCCGCCTGCGCGACGCCATCCACAAAGCCGAAAAACTGCTGATGGATCTGCCCGCTAGCAGCGATTTAGTGGTCGCCCCCAAGCCCCCCAAAAAGCGCTAGAGCAGACCGCGCCAGATCAGCGCACAGGCAATTTGATTGTTGGATAATAGATAGTCACCCGTCAGGTCGGTCTGGCTGGTGCTGGTCGAACATACGTCCCATTTACGCAGAATGATTTTTCCATAAGCAGGGCGGCCATCGTCCATTTTAACATCGAGCGCCCATATTTCTTCGGGCCGGAAGAGCGATTCATTGGGCGAACCCGAGGCAGTGGATGCCAGCGTGCCCAGTGCAAATGCATTCAGTCCGTAATCCATCGCATAAAGATTGGAACCGCCTGCGGTGTTCGTGCCCGCATGCACACCAAAATTAACAAGTTCGATGGCCGCAGCAGGAGAAAGTTTTATTTGTGGTGAATTGGTACCAATAATTTTCTGGCTGCCCGTATTACCAGAAATACCAGTATAATTGCCCGCAATTAACCCTGCCTTGCCGAGATGGTTCCAGAACTGAAACCCCTCCTGCGTCGTGCCAGCCAAAGAGGCCCCACCGGTCGGGGTTGCGATTCTTCCATCGCCATTGCCATTGCATGTGCCATCCGTTGCAGCAGTCCCGGCATGGCTATTGCAGGCGATGCTGTTTTTACCCCAGAAGCTCGTCGCATTGGCGATGTCGCCGGGATAGGCAAAATATTTGTCACGAAACGCCATCGTGGCCGTAAAATATTGTTGAAGCTGGACGCCGGCCGAGCGCAACTCGGATGCCCGGATTAGCGATTGGCCAGCCAGAATACCCCCGGTGAGCAATCCCAGAATCACCAGAACGATGCTTAATTCTATTAACGAAAACCCACGCATAGCATTCCCCAAAATGGTGATCGGGGAGTTAGAAAACCTGCTTAACAAGAGGTCGCGCATATCTTTAGGGTTGCCCCTTGGACATACACATGCGCCTCCCCGACCATGCGGTGGGGAGTGCGGATAACGGCTGCACAAAAGCCGTGTTAAGCAGAGGTTTCTAAGCCCCATGGCCACTAAGTAGCCATGGGGGCATTATAATTACGTCGCAAGATAAGTAAACAAACCATTCTGCGTCTTCTGCGCCATGCGAACCAACCGCAGAAGCACTCGTAACGACAAAAACCCCCCATGCCGACCTTGATTCAGCATCCGTCTTGCTTCACTAAGAGGATGGATGACGGCTCAAGGCCGAAATGATGAGAGAGAAAGATGACCCAACCCACCGTCGGTTCCTTTTTGTTCGATTACCTCGCCAGCAAAGGCGTGGGCCATGTGTTTGGCCTGCCGGGCGATTTTGCGCTGCCGAGCTTTCGCGTGCTGCAGGAAAGCAGCCTCGATATCATCACCCTCACGCACGAACCCAGCGTCGGCTTCGCCGCCGACGGTTATGCCCGCGTGCAGGGCCTCGGCGTGGCGATGGTGACCTACTGCGTGGGCGGGCTGAACATGCTCAATTCGGTCGCCTGCGCCTATGCCGAGAAATCGCCGTTGCTGGTCATTTCCGGCGGCCCCTCGCCCGGCGACCGCAAAGCCGACGCGCTGCTGCACCACAAAGTGCGCACCTTCGACACGCAACGCCGCATCTACGAGGAAGTGACCTGCGCCACCACCGTGCTCACCGACCCCGAAACCGCCGCCAGCGAGATCATGCGCGTGGTCGATGCGGTGCTGGAACATTGCCGCCCCGGCTATATCGAACTGCCCTACGACGTGGTCGATATGCCGATCAAACCGCCGGTGATGGCGAACACGCACGCCACCACCAGCGACGCCGAAAACCTCGACGCCATGCTCGACGATGCGGTCGCGATGATTAACGCGGCGAAGCAGCCCGTCATCATCGCCGATGTGGAACTGCACCGCCACGGCCTGACCGAGCTGGCGCTCGCCTTCGCCCACCGCTTCCGCATTCCGGTGGCGAGCACGCTGCTGTCCAAATCCATCATCGCCGAAACCGATCCGCTGTTTATCGGCGTGTATTCCGGGTCGCTCTCCGACCGCGCGGTGCAGGATTATGTCGAGGGCTCGGACTGCCTCATCATGCTCGGCGCGTTCATCACCGATGTGTTCCTCGGCATGAACACCGCGACCCTCACGCGCAAAAACACCATCCTCGCCACCACGGAAAAAACCCGCGTCGGCCACCGCACCTATGAAACCATCGTCTTCAAGGAATTGCTGGAGCGCCTGAACGCGGCCGCCATCACGCCGCGCAGCACCCCAACCCTGCCCGCCCCGCCGCCCGAGCCGCAACCGCTGGCCGCCAGCGAGCGCGATACGGCGATCACCATCGAGCAGTTTTTCCGCATCATCGGCCTGCATGTGGGGGCGAACGACACCGTGGTCTGCGACACCGGCGATGCGCTGCTGGGCGCCATGCGCCTGCGCACCAAAAAACCGTCGAACTTTTTGTCCGATGCTTATTACCTCAGCATGGGGTTCGCCGTGCCCGCCGCCATCGGCGTGATGGCCGCGCACCCAAGCGAACGCGTGTTCGCCATCGTCGGCGACGGCGCCTTCCAGATGACCGGCATCGAGCTTTCCACCGCCGCGAAATACGGCATGAAGCCGATCGTGTTCGTGCTGAATAACGATGGGTACGGCACGCAACGCCACATTCTCGATGGGCCGTTCAACGAGATCCTGCAATGGAACTACACCAAGCTCACCGACATGCTGGGCGTGGGCCAGTCGTTCAAGGTCGACACGCTCGGCGCGCTGGAAGACGCGATCGCCGCCAGCGCCGACGCGCTCACCCTCATCGAGGTGATGATCCCGCGTGACGATTGCAGCCCAAGCCTGAAGCGCATGGGCGAAGAACTGGGCAAACAGCGCGACCGCGACAAACGTGGCTAGCACCCCCACGCCGCGCGCCGCGCTGCTGCCGCTGGTGCTTGCCGGGCTGGTGGCCACGGCGCTGCTGCTGTGGCGCTTCGCGCAGAACCCGCTGCTGCAAAGCTTCGCTCCCATCGGCGGCGATTTCTTCAATGTCTGGGTCGGGCCGCGGGTGGCCGCGCTTGATCTTGCTGCGCTGTTTTCTGTGCCGCATTACATGGCGCTGGCGCAAGGCTGGTTCCCCATGGAACTCGCCACCCGCAACTGGTCGTACCCGCTCTACACCCTGTTTTTTTATGCCCCCTTCAGTTGGTCGGGCTACCTCACCGGCCTGGCGCTGTGGAGCGCCATCGGCCTTGCGCTTTACCTGCTCGTCGCGCACGCTTACCTGCCCGCCGGGGCGCGGCGCGCGGGGCTGCTTTGCCTTGCGCTCTCGCCGTTTGCGCTGCTCAATCTCTGGGTCGGGCAAAACGGTTTTTTCACCGCCGCGCTGCAACTGGCGGCCATCACCTGCCTTGGCCGCCGCCCGGTGCTGGCGGGCGTGCTGGTAGGGCTGCTTTGCGTGAAGCCACATCTGGCAATCGTGTGGCCGCTGGCGCTGCTGGCGCTCGGTGCGTGGCGCAGCATCGCGGCGGCGGCGCTCACCGTGCTGCTCTGCGCCGCCAGCTCGCTGCTGCTGCATGGGGTCGATGCCTGGGTGCAGTACTTGCAGATCGCCGGGCCGTTTCAGGCGCAGCTGGCCGCCGCTGGCCCCGAAGGCGGCGTGCTGCGCTATTACCAGCTCATGCTGGTGAGCCCGTTTTCGGCGCTGCGGCTGCTCGGCGTGGCGTTGCCATGGGCGATGGCGGCGCAGGTAGTGCTGAGCATTGGAGTGCTGGCAGCGTGCGCCGTGGGTGTGCGCCGCCATCGCGATGCGCTCAGCCGCGCCCTGCTCATCGGCAGCGCCGGGCTGCTCATCACACCCTATGCCTTCCACTACGACATGGGCCTGCTGAACGCCGCGCTCGTGGCGTGGCTCGTGCACCATGCCGCGCAGGCCGACAGTCCGCGCGCCTTGCTGCACAAAGCGGCCTTCCTGCTGCCGGTGTGGGTCATGCTGCTGAACAGCCTGTTGCTACCACTCGCCCCGCTTTGCCTGCTGGCTGTGTTCCTAAAGACGCTATGGGCAAATCCCGCGCCCGAAACACTCTGTTGAGGCCGTTTTTTTTGCACTGCACACGCGGCTGTGCTATAACTGGCTCATGAGCATGTTTTTAAACGTTTTTGCGTTAATCTTTTGTTCAGTCTTGTTTGATACTCTGCAGTGGAAGGGGGCTCTGCAACCCCGGCTTGTTGCCAAAAACAACACAAACCACTGAAGGACACCATGTCGACGATTTTTGAAAATTCCGGTCTGTATTCGCTGAAAGAAATGCACCATGCGGGCCTCGCCCCCATCCGGGTAATGGCGAACATGACCAAAAACATGTTCAGCCACCCCATGTCGCCGCTTTCCTACACGGCGGCGGGCCGTTCCATGGCCGCCGCGGGCGAGCTGGTCGAGCGCATCACCCAAAGCTATCCCAAGCCCGAATTCGGCCTGAAATTCACCACCATCGACGGCAAGCATGTCGAGGTGTGGGAAGATATCGTGCTGGAAAAACCCTTCTGCAAACTGCGCCGCTTCAAGCGCCAGTCCAAAGTGAGCCAGGAAAAACTCCTCATCGTCGCCCCCATGTCGGGCCACCACGCCACCCTGCTGCGCGGCACGGTCGAAGCCATGCTGCCGCACCATGATGTCTACATCACCGACTGGACCGACGCGCGCGACGTGCCGCTCTACAAAGGCGAGTTTGACCTCAACAGCTATATCAGCTACGTGGTCGAGTTCCTGCAATTCATGGGCCCCGGCGTGCATACCATGGCGGTGTGCCAGCCTTCGGTGCCGCTCATGGCCGCCGTTGCCCTCATGAACGAAAACAACGACCCCTGCGCCCCGCGCACCATGACGCTGATGGGCGGGCCGGTCGATACGCGCAAAGCCCCCACCAAAGTGAACCAGTTCAGCAAAGAACACCCGATGGAATGGTTCGAGGCCAACGTGATTACCCGCGTGCCGATGAATTACGGTGGCTTCATGCGCCGTGTTTACCCCGGCTTCCTGCAGCTTGCGGGCTTCATGAGCATGAATTTCGAGCGCCATGCCGACGCGCATCTGAACCTGTTCAAACACATCACGCAGGGCGACGGCGAATCAGCCGCGCAGCACCGCACCTTCTATAATGAATACCTCTCGGTGGCCGATCTGAGCGCCGAATTCTACCTGCAAACCATCGAAGAAGTGTTCCACAAACACTCGCTGCCCGATGGCAAGCTGTTCCATTACGACCAACGCGTTGACCCCAAAGCAATCGAGAAAACCGCCATCCTCTGCATCGAAGGCGAGCTCGACGATATCTCCGGCCTCGGCCAGACCAAAGCCGCGCTCGATATCAGCACCAACCTTGCCGCCACGAAGAAAAAATACCTCATGCAGGCCGGTGTCGGCCATTACGGTATTTTCAACGGCCGCAAATACCGCGAGCAGATCCGCCCCGTCATCTCGAACTGGATTCATAAACACGCTTAGCACGCGGCACATCTCTTGACTTGACACCCCCGGCCCCTATCCTTATCACTCCCGCGTTTGTCCGAAGGGAAGTGATTGATGGCCGAGATTCTGAAACCCGCCCCTAACGCCGCGCTTGTTTTAGCGGATGGGACGGTGTTTTCCGGTTACGGCATCGGCAAACCCGGCGCGACCGGCGGCGAAATCTGCTTCAACACCGCCATGACCGGCTATCAGGAAATCCTCACCGACCCGAGCTATACCGGCCAGATCATCACCTTCACCTTCCCGCATATCGGCAATGTCGGCACCAACGCGGAAGATATTGAAGCGGAAAAACCCACCGTCGCCGGGCTGATCCTGCGCGAGGCCATCACCGCCCCCAGCAATTTCCGCGCGGCGGATGATTTCAATGCATGGCTTGCCGCGCAGGGCATCACCGGCATTTGCGGCATCGATACCCGGGCGCTGACCCGCCATATCCGCACCCACGGCGCGCAAAACTGCGCCATTGCCTATGGCAGCGAAAGCATTGAGAAACTCATTACCAAAGCACGCGACGCGCTGGCGCAAGCCCCCGACATGACCGGGTTGGAACTGGCCGCCCACGTCACCCGCACAGGCCAGGGCCCGTGGGTACAAAAGCGCTGGGCGCTGGGCGAGGGTTACCCCGAATTGCGCGGCGATGAAAAATCCCTGCCCCACATTGTCGCGATTGATTACGGCGTGAAGCTCAATATCCTGCGCTCGCTGGCGAGCAGCGGCTGCCGCATCACCGTCGTGCCCGCCACCAGCAGCGCCGAAGACGTGCTGGCGCTGAAGCCCGATGGCGTCTTCCTGTCCAACGGCCCCGGCGACCCTGCCGCCACCGGCAACTACGCCGTGCCGGTCATCCAGAAACTGGTCGATGCGAACATCCCGATCTTCGGTATCTGCCTCGGCCACCAAATGCTCGGCATCGCGCTCGGCGCACGCACCGAGAAAATGAAACAGGGCCATCGCGGCGCCAACCACCCGGTGAAAGACCTGACCACCGGCAAGGTGGAAATCACCAGCCAGAACCACGGCTTCGCCATCGCCGATGCCGGGCTGCCGGCCGATATTGAAATCACCCACCGCTCGCTGTTCGACCAGACGGTGCAGGGCATTCGCCACAAAACGAAACCCGCCTTCTCGGTGCAGGGCCACCCCGAAGCCTCGCCCGGCCCCCACGATTCCGCCTATTTGTTCACGCGCTTCATGGACATGATCGCGCAGCAAAAGAAAGCCGCCTAATGCCCAAACGTAACGACATCAAATCCATCCTCATCATCGGCGCGGGCCCGATCGTCATCGGGCAGGCGTGCGAGTTTGATTATTCGGGCACGCAGGCCGTCAAAACACTGAAGGCCGAGGGCTACCGCGTCATCCTCGTGAACTCCAACCCGGCCACCATCATGACCGATCCCGAATTGGCCGATGCGACCTATATCGAGCCGATCACGCCGGAGTTTGTTGAGAAGATTATCGCCAAAGAGCGTCCCGATGCGCTGCTACCGACCATGGGCGGGCAAACGGCGCTCAACTGCGCGAAGGCGCTGGCCGAATCGGGCGTGCTGAAGAAATACAACGTGGAAATGATCGGCGCGAAACTGGATTCGATCAATAAAGCCGAAGACCGCCTGCGGTTCGGGCAGGCCATGGCAAAAATCGGGCTCGATGTGCCGCGCAACCATGTGGTGAAATCCATGGACGAAGCGCGCCGCGCGCTGGAAGATACCGGCCTGCCCGCCATCATCCGCCCCAGCTTCACCATGGGCGGCAGCGGCGGCGGCATCGCCTACAACAAGCAAGAATTCGAGGCCATCGTCGCCTCGGGGCTGGATGCATCGCCGGTGGGCGAAGTGATGATCGACGAATCGGTGCTGGGCTGGAAAGAATACGAGATGGAAGTGGTGCGCGACCGCGCCGATAACTGCATCATCATCTGCTCGATTGAGAACATCGACCCGATGGGCATCCATACCGGCGATAGCATCACCGTCGCCCCGGCGCTCACGCTGACCGATAAAGAATACCAGATCATGCGCAATGCCAGCATTGCCGTACTGCGCGAGATCGGGGTGGATACCGGCGGCAGCAACGTGCAGTTCGCGGTGAACCCTCAAACGGGCCGCATGGTGGTGATCGAGATGAACCCGCGCGTATCGCGCAGCTCGGCGCTGGCGTCAAAAGCCACCGGCTTCCCCATCGCCAAAGTGGCCGCCAAGCTGGCGGTCGGCTACACGCTCGACGAAATCATGAACGACGTGACGAAAGCGACCCCCGCCTCGTTCGAGCCGAGCATCGACTACATCGTTACTAAAATCCCGCGCTTCGCGTTCGAGAAATTCCCCGGCACGCCGAACACCCTCACCACCGCCATGAAGTCGGTCGGCGAGAGCATGGCGATGGGCCGCTCCTTCCCCGAATCGCTGCAAAAAGCGCTGCGTTCGCTGGAAATCGGCCTCACCGGGCTCGACGAAATCGCGATCGAGGGCGCAAGCCGCGACCAGCTCGATCCCGTGCGCTCGGCGCTCACCCTGCCCACGCCGGATCGTTTCCTGAAGGCCGCGCAGGCGCTGCGCTTCGGCATGAGCGCCGAGGAAATCTGCCGCCTCACCCATTTCGACCCATGGTTCATCGCCCAGCTGCAACGCATCGTCGATGCCGAGCTTTGGGTAAAAACGCATGGCCTGCCGAAAGACGCCGCCAGCTTCCAGGAGCTGAAAGCCCTCGGCTTTTCCGACCGCCAGCTGGCGAAACTCACCGGGCTCGACGAGCTGAAAGTGCGCAAGGCGCGCCACGCGCTCAACATCCGCCCCGTGTTCAAGCGGGTCGATACCTGCGCCGCCGAATTCGCCTCGCAAACGCCCTACATGTATAGCTGCTACGAAGGCGACGGCATCACCCGCGCCGAATGCGAAGCCGATCCCTCGGCGCGTGAGAAAATCTTCATCCTTGGCGGCGGCCCGAACCGCATCGGCCAGGGCATCGAGTTCGATTATTGCTGCGTGCATGCCGCCTATGCGTTGAAAGACGCGGGCTACGAAACGATCATGATTAACTGCAACCCGGAAACCGTAAGCACCGATTACGACACCTCCGACCGGCTGTATTTCGAGCCGCTGACCGCCGAAGACGTGATCGAAATCATCCAGCGCGAGGCGCAGAACGGTAGCATCAAAGGCGTGATCGTGCAGTTTGGTGGGCAAACACCGCTGAAGCTGGCCCATGCGCTGGAGGAAGCAGGCATCCCCATCATCGGCACTTCGGTCGATTCGATCGACCTCGCCGAAGATCGCGAGCGCTTCCAGAAATTGCTGCACAAGCTGAACCTGAAACAGCCGAAAAACGCCATCTGCACCTATGCCGACGACGTGGTCGAGAAGGCCAGCAAAATCGGCTACCCCATCGTCGTGCGCCCGTCTTACGTGCTGGGTGGCCGCGCCATGGCCATCATGCATTCGCCTGAGGCGCTCAGCGCCTATGTGAAAGAACTGCTGGTGGCGTTCGGCGATGGGCCGGTGCTGCTCGATTCCTATTTGCAGGATGCGATCGAGCTGGATGTCGACTGCCTGAGCGACGGCAGCGCGCATTTCGTTGCCGGCATTATGGAGCATATCGAGGAAGCCGGCATCCATTCGGGCGATTCGGCCTGCTCGCTGCCGCCCTATTCGCTGTCGCCCGAGATCGTGGGCGAAGTGCGCCGCCAGACGGTGGCGCTTTCCGCCGCGCTGGGTGTGCGCGGCCTCATGAACGTGCAGTTCGCGGTGAAAGACGGCGAGATCTACATTATTGAGGTGAACCCGCGCGCGAGTCGCACCGTGCCGTTCGTGGCGAAGGCGACGGGCATTCCCATCGCCAAAATTGCCGCGCGCCTCATGGCGGGCGAGCCGCTCAGCGCCTTCGCCCTGCCCGACGATGCCACCCATCTGGCGCAGCTCAACCATGTGGCCGTGAAAGAAGCGGTGTTCCCCTTCGCGCGCTTCCCCGGCGTCGACACGCTGCTTGGGCCCGAGATGAAATCCACCGGCGAGACCATGGGCATCCACGCCGATTTCGCGAGCGCCTTCGCCAAAGGCTTCATCGGTTCCGGCTCCACCCTGCCGAAGACCGGCACCGTGTTCCTGTCGGTAAAAGACCGCGACAAAACCGCCGCCATTGCCATCGCACGCGATTTGCTGGCGCTGGGTTTCAGCGTGATCTGCACGCGCGGCACCGGCGAATATTTGCAGTCGCAGGGCATCGCCGTCGAGATCGTGAACAAGGTGCGCGAAGGCCGCCCGCACATCGTCGACCGCATGAAAGACGGCGGCGTGCAGCTGGTGCTTAACACCACCGAAGGCGCGCAGGCCATCGCCGATTCCGCCAGCATTCGCCGCACGGCGTTGTTCGGCAAAATCCCCTATTCGACCACGCTTTCCGGCGCACGCGCCATGGTGCAGGCCATCGCCGCGCTGTACCGCACCACGCAGGGGCTTGATGTTTACCCGCTGCAATCGTATGTTGCGGCCACGCGGGCCGATACGGACCGTAAAGCATCTTAAAAAAGAGTATAGTGGTCAGAGTATAGTGGTCAGTGTGACTTTGCTATACTCTGGCAACTAGACGCTCATCACTAGGAATACCCATGGATAAAATCCCGATGACGGCGGTCGGTTTCGAACGCTTAGAAAAAGAATTGAAAACCCTCAAAACGGTCGAGCGCCCGTCGGTGATCGAAGCGATTGCCGAAGCGCGCGCGCATGGCGATTTGAAAGAAAACGCCGAATACGCCGCCGCCAAAGAAAAGCAAAGCTTCATCGAAGGCCGCATCAAGGAACTCGAAGCCATCATCAGCCGCGCCGAAGTGATCGACGTGAAAACGCTGAAAGGCGACACGGTGAAATTCGGCGCGACCGTCACGCTGGTCGATGAGGAAACCGAAGAAGAGCTGATCTACCAGCTGGTCAGCGAATTCGAGGCCGATATTTCGCGCAACCTCATTTCGCTTACCGCGCCGATTGGGCGCGCGTTGGTCACTAAAAAGCAGGGCACCAGCGTCGAGGTCACCACGCCCAAAGGGATTCGCTTCTACGAAATCCTGAACGTGGAATACAAGTAATCGCCGTTGACTGTTTCACCGTTCCCGCCATGATGGCGCGAAAGGGCACACGGTAACATCGCATGAGCAAGGTCTGGGCATTAATCGACGACCGCACGGGCCATACCGGCCAGGTGCTGGGGGTCATTGCCAAGCTCGGCCTCCCCTATCAGCTCAAACGTCTGGAATTCAATGCGCTGGGGCGCAGCCTGCCCAACGGCCTGCTCGGCGCGTCGCTGCGCGGCGTGAACAAAAAACGCTCGGCCCCGCTGAAAGGGCCGTGGCCGAAGCTGGTCATCGCCGCCGGGCGGCGCACCGCGCCGGTGCTGCGCTACATCAAAAAACAATCGCCGGAAACGGTGGTGGTCTACCTCATGTGGCCCGGCCATGCGCGCGGCATCGACCTCATCGTCGCGCCGCAGCACGACAAGCCGCCCGCCAAGGCCAACGTGCTGCGCACCCTCGCGCCGCTGCACGCCGTCACCCCCGAAACGCTGGCCAGCGCGGCAGGCGCCTGGCAGCCGCATTTCAAGCATCTCAAGCGGCCCTACGTCATGCTCAGCCTCGGCGGCGACACCAAGCACGGCAGCTTCAGCATGGAAAACTGGCGCACCGTCATCGAAGCGGCGCAGGCGCTGGCGCAGGACGGCTCGCTGCTCATCACCACCAGCCGCCGCACCCCCGAAGCCGCGCTTACCATGGCGCGCCAGCTGGTCACCGTGCCGCATTATTTCTACCACTGGGCCGAGGGCAAGGATAACCCCTATCTCGGCATGCTGGGGCTGGCCGATGCCATCGTCGTCACCGGCGATTCGCTGTCGATGTGCACGGAAGCCTGCGTGGCCGGCAAACCGGTTTATATCTACGCCCCGCCCGCCATCATTCCGGCCAAGCACAAGGCGCTGCACGAGGCGCTGTATACGCGCGGCATGGCCCGCCCGCTCGAGGGCAATGCCAGCACCGACTGGGCGCCCCCCGCCGCACTCGACGAAGCCAGCGACGTGGCCGCCGAAATCCGCGCCCGCTTCCCCGATTTATCCCTTTGATTAAACACCCGGTTCATTGATTGAGCAATTCAATCGGAATGATTGAACCGTTGCGGTTGCGTGCGCGGCGATTCGCACTATAACTTGCTCATCAACCACGACGCACTTACAGGAGTTTTACATGAGCGTTCTCGTCGGCAAAGAAGCCCCGGATTTCACCGCCAAAGCCGTGATGCCGGACAACAGCATCAACGACAAATTCAACCTGAAGCACTACCTGAAAGGCAAAGTCGGCATCGTCTTTTTCTGGCCGCTCGACTTCACTTTCGTCTGCCCCAGCGAGATCCTCGCCTTTAACAACCGCGTGAGCGAGTTCAAGGCCCGCGGCGCGGAAGTGATCGGCGTATCGGTTGATTCGCACTTCACCCACCTCGCCTGGAAAAACACCCCGGTTGATCAGGGCGGCATCGGCAACGTGCAGTTCCCGATGGTGGCCGACCTCACCAAATCCATCGCCCGTGCCTACGACGTGCTGCTGGGCGACGAAGTGGCCTTCCGCGGCACCTTCATGATCGACGGCAAAGGCATCGTGCGCCATCAGGTGGTGAACGACCTGCCGCTGGGCCGCAACGTGGACGAAGCGCTGCGCATGCTCGACGCGCTGAACTTCGTGGAAGAGCACGGCGAAGTCTGCCCGGCCAACTGGAAGCGTGGCGAAGAAGCCATGAAGCCGACCGCCGAAGGCGTCGCCAGCTACCTCAAGAAGCACGCTGCAGCAATCTAAGAAAGGGCTAGGGTTTAGGGCTAGGGCTAGGGGTTTTCCCTTATCCCAGCCCTAGCCCTAGCAACTAGCCCTATGGAACATCGCACCCCCGTTCTCATCATCGGCTCCGGCGCTGCCGGCTGCACCGCCGCGATCTACGCCGCGCGCGCCAACCTCACGCCCATCATGGTGCATGGCATGCAGCCCGGCGGGCAGCTCACCATCACCACCGAGGTCGAGAATTACCCCGGCTTCGCCGAGCCCATCCAGGGCCCGTGGCTGATGCAGCAGATGGAAGCGCAGGCCGCGCATGTCGGCACGCAGATCATCCATGACTACATCACCGAAATCGACCTCAGCAAACGCCCCTTTGTCGCCAAGGGCGATAGCGGCGATACGTATGTGGGCGACACGCTGGTGATCGCCACCGGCGCCAGCGCCCGCTGGCTGGGCCTCGAGAGCGAGAAGAAATTCCAAAATTTCGGCGTGAGCGCCTGCGCGACCTGCGACGGGTTCTTCTTCCGCAACCGCGATGTGGCGGTGATCGGCGGCGGCAACAGCGCGGTGGAAGAAGCGCTCTACCTCGCCAAAATCTGCAAATCGGTTACCCTCATTCACCGCCGCGACACGCTGCGCGCCGAGAAAATCGGGCAGGAACGCCTGTTCGCCACCGAGAATGTCAACGTGATCTGGGACAGCGCGGTCGACGAATTCCTCGGCACCGAGGAGCCCAATTCGCTCACCGGCCTGCGTCTGCGGAACCTCAAAACAAACGAAGTCAGCGAGCTGAAAGTGGAAGGCGCGTTCGTCGCCATCGGCCACGACCCGAACACCAAGCTGTTCGCCGGCCAACTCGAAATGGATGACGATAAGTACCTGAAAACCATTCCCGGCAGCACCCGCACCAACGTCGAAGGCGTGTATGCGGCGGGCGACGTGCAGGACAAAACCTTCCGCCAGGCCATCACCGCCGCCGGCACCGGCTGCATGGCGGCGCTCGAAGCCCAGAAGTTCCTCGAGCATCAGTCGGCCTAACCGCCGGTATAAGCCGCGTACTAATCATTCTTGTCATTCCTGCGCAGGCAGGGATCTCGGGCGTGCTGGCAATGCGCTGGGTAGTGCTCGTTGCCTTAGATTCCTGCCTTCGCTGGAATGACAGAAAAAAGTGCGACCCCTTAAAAAGAGAGGTCGCACCCAGTTTACATCGCCGATGTACCAAACCGTGCCTGATGCATGGCCTGTTTGACGATCGTATCGACACACTCGCTGTCCTTGCGATCCAGTGCCGTGCATGTCTGCTGCGCCGATCCACGCAGATCCATTTCAGCCTGAAGCATGGCTTCCGCGGCATTCATCGTTTGCTCGTCGAGCACATCGTCGGGCAATGCCGGCGAAACATTGAGGATGACCACGATCAGCGCCAGCACGAGTAGCCCCGCAAGAGGAATCAAGCCCGACCAGCGAGATGCGAAGGCAGCACGCACCTTCATGGCCGTGGTTTTGATCGCCCCCCCAACGCGGTGAGCCTTTTGCGCAGAAGAGTAGCTATTCATCGTATTCTCCACACTAACCGAGTGCCGAAACCGCACACTCCAACGGGTTGCCTACTTGCGTATGCATTCGTAAATGCTGGGGCGAAACGCCTCAAAAATGCCGAATGGGAATCCATACGCGCATAGGTAACATATGGATGATATCCGAAGATTGTGACGATTTAATGACCGGCGGCGTGGCCGGATGTTTTATCGTGTCCGCCCGCCCGCTGGGTCCATGCGCTTGGGCTGCGCTCCAGCGCTTCGAACCGCGCCCGGTCAAAGGCCGGGCTCAGGCGAAGGCTCTCATAATGAGCGGCCAGCACCTCATACGCGCGCTGTTCCGGATGGCCGTTTTCCGTGCCCGTAACATTCTGCACGCTGCGGCCAACCGCCTCGGCCACGTCTTTCGGTTTCAGCCCATGCATATTGCGGTAAGCACGCAGATAATCACCCTGCGTGGTTATCGCTAAGTGATGATCGGTATTTGCATTGACAAGCGCCTCACGCCAGCGTTCCGATGGCAGGCGGTTGAGCATCTTCCCCGAGGCTTTGTGCAGCCGCACCTCTTCCACCATCCGGGTCAAGTGATTGGTCACTTTATCACGAATGTTCGGCGGCAACGGCAAATGTTTGCGCCATGATGCGATGCAGGCTTCATCCGGCAGAATATGGTTTTCCATATGGTGTACCTGCTTCTTGCTGACGCCGCCATATTCGCCGAATTCTTCCATGGTGGCTTCGGTGTAAGCCCGCAACGCCCGCACATATTCATGGACGGCCTGCAAGGCAGGCGGCTTGCTTTTTAACCCGAGCAGGCGGTCAAAATCATCGCGCGAGCAGCCGCTATATTCCATGCGTCTGCGTGCTATGCGTGAACCGAACGATGTGGGATCATGCTGCTCCATCCCCTTAATATGCCCATTTCCTGGGCAGTTGCGGATGACAATGCCATGACATTTTGCATGGCTACTATTCTAAAATCGCATAGCTTGCCGTTTTATAATGCTGGAAATTCCTTGTATCTTGCATTAAATGCATAGCTCGGGGGTATTTTATGGATTGGGACAAGCTGCGGGTTTTTCACGTTACGGCGCTGAGCAAGAGTTTGACGCGCGCGGGCGAGGCGCTGGGGCTGTCGCAATCGGCGGTGAGCCGCCAGATTTCGGCGCTGGAGGAGAAAATGGGCATTGCCCTGTTCCACCGCCACGCGCGCGGCCTCATGCTCACCGAGCAGGGCGAAATCCTGTTCCGCACCGTGTCGGAAATGGTGACCAAGCTGCAGGCCACCGAAATTTCGCTGGCCGAATCCTCGGCCCGCCCGAAAGGCCCCTTTAAAATCACCGTGCCCAGCACCTTCGGCGCCATGTGGCTTTCCGCGCAAATGAAAGAATTCACCGACCTCTACCCCGAAATTCAGGTGACGCTGCTATGCGAAGACCGCGAGCTCGACCTCACCCTGCGGCAGGCCGATGCGGCCCTGCGCTTCCACCCGGCGCGCCAGCCCGATCTGGTGCAGGTGCCCATCATGCGGTTGCGCAACGGGCTGTTCGCCCATAACGATTACCTGCAAAAGCACGGCGTGCCGCACAGCCTGTCCGAGCTGAAACATCACCGCCTGCTGGCCTTCGACACCACCGCCGGCAATACGGCACCGTTTCCGCAGGTGAACTGGCTGTTCGAGCAGGCGGGCGGGCGCGAGCTGGTGCCGTATTTCAAATCGAATTCGCTGCTCGGCCTGCGCACCGCGGTGAAGCAGGGCA
>JBIISI010000114.1:0-3414 GCA_044341105.1 Rickettsiales bacterium
AATACCTCATCCACCGCTCGCGCCATATCAGCCGCGTGCTGCCAGAGCTTGCCGGGCCGCAAACCGAAGCGTTCTATATCTACCCGATGGAGCTGAAAAACAGCAAACGCATCGCGGTGTTCCGCAATTTCATCACCCAGAAAATCGCCGAAGCGAATTTCTAAAACGCGTTGGGGAACATGATGGCACAGGCAATGCTGGTGCTGGTCAACAAGTAGTTGGCGTCGAGGTTGGTTGGGTCGGTTGTGTCGGTGCAGCTCGTAAAATGACGTATCATAATCTTGCCGCGCCCCGGCTTCCCATCATCCATTTTCATGTCGATGTTCCAGACTTCTTCGGGCTTGAACACCGCGGCATAGTTATCATCCGCCGGGTTCTGGCCGCCTACCTGTAAGAAGATATTGTACGTGTAGGTAAAATAGGTGCTATGCGCCGCTACCCCCCCTAAACCACGTATCCCCCACATGGCATTCCCCAGTTTTGACGCGGGCACGTTGCTTGACCGCACGAAATGCAGTGGGCCGCCGCTGCCCGCCTGACCGGTGTAGGTGCCCTCAATCAGTCCTGCCAGGGCCAGCTGCCGCCAGAACTGCACATTCTCGCCCGATAGGCTGGCAGTCGCATTGCCAAGCACGCCATCGCCATTGCCATCGCATGCGCCGGGCGTGCCGGCCGCACTCAACCCGCTATTGCTCACGCAGTCGCTCGTATTCGTCATGCGGTTCCAGAAACGGGTGGCATCGCGGAAATCGCCGGGAAGGGCGAAATATTTGTCACGGAAGGTCTGCCCCACCGTGATGTAGCGGCTGTATTCGGTGGAAACGGCCCGCAATTCCGATGCGCGGATGAGTGATTGCCCGGCAAGGATGCCGCCGGTCAGCAGACCAAGAATGACCAGAACAATCGAAAGCTCGATCAGCGAGAAGCCTTTACGCATAGGGTTGATTCTATCCGATATGCCTGCATGTGTAAATCTCAATGGTTGCGCACAACCTGCAATAAAAGCTGCGTTTTTGCCGGTAAAGGCAGCGCCTTTACGCGCTCCGGCAGGCGGGTTGCCAGCAACCGTTCCTCGCCCACCCGCATGCCACGCAGCAGCGCATCGAACCCGCCCTGCTCGCCCAGGGTCAGCGCCAGCGCCACCGGCTTGCCGGCTTTGCCGTCATTGCCCCAGCGCACGAGCGTCAGGCCGATCGTATCGCCACAGGCCGCCCCCTCGCCCTCGCCCTCTTTCATGAGGATGGCGTGAGGCGGCAATTCGCCCTCGCCGACCGGCGCGGGGCGGCAGGCATCGTCCGGGTTTTCGTAATCGGGATAGATGGCTTTTTTCCAGCGCTCACCATCGGTCGCAGCGATAAGGGCGGGGTAGGATTTCTCTGCGGCGGGCGCGTTGCTCGCGGGCTGGGTGGGGGCCGCGCGCTCCGGCTCCGGCGCAGGCGCACGGAAATTCCCGACCATCAGGATATAGCCGAGAAACAGCAGGAACAGCCAGGTCATCCAGCGGGGAAAGGTGCGCATGACGCCATGGTAAGCGCCTGCGTGCGATCGGTCAAACGTTGAAGCGGAAATGGAACACGTCGCCGTCGGCCACGGGGTATTCCTTGCCTTCAAGGCGCAGCTTGCCCGCTTCCTTTGCGCCCTGCTCGCCGTTTAAGGCAATGTAATCATTGCAGGCGATGGTTTCGGCGCGGATGAAGCCTTTTTCAAAATCGGTGTGGATCACCCCGGCCGCTTCCGGCGCATTCGCGCCGCGGCGCACCGTCCATGCGCGGGCTTCTTTTGGGCCCACGGTGAAGAAGGTGAGGATATCG
Source organism: Rickettsiales bacterium (assembly GCA_044341105.1). Lineage (GTDB taxonomy): Bacteria > Pseudomonadota > Alphaproteobacteria > Rickettsiales > UBA3002 > QFOX01. The sequence goes on from JBIISI010000114.1 coordinate 1,812, forward strand.
AGCAGCGTGAACCCGGCGCGCACAATCGCGTTCAGGCCGGTTTCCTTGAGGCCGAGATCGGTCAGGAATTCCTGTTTCTCTTCGTCGGTCAGGCCCGCCATTTCGGCTTCGATCTTGGCCGAGATGACCACCGCCTGCGCGCCTTTTTCCTTGGCCATTTCGGCGGCTTTGGCCGAGAGCGCGTTGCCGGTTGCGGCCGAGCCTTCGTCAACGTTCAGCACATACATGGCTGGTTTGCTGGTGAGCAGTTGCAACTGCTTGATGCGCCGGGCTTCGTCGCGGTCGGCGGCCTTGTGCAGGCGGGCCGGTTTGCCGTCTTGCAGCAGCTTCAAAATCGGCTCGATCAGCGCCAGCGTGGCGAGGGTTTCCTTATCGCCGCCCTTGGCTTTTTTCAGCAGGTTGTCGCGGCGTTTCTCCAGGCTTTCCATGTCGGCGATCATCAGCTCCAGCTCGATGATCTCCGCGTCGCGCGTCGGCTCGATGCTGCCTTCGACATGGGTAATGTCGTCGTCTTCGAAGCAGCGCAGTACATACAAAATCGCGTCCGTTTCGCGGATGTTGGCGAGGAACTGGTTGCCAAGCCCCTCCCCCTTGCTCGCGCCGCGCACCAGCCCCGCAATATCGACGAATTCCAGCTGGGTAGGAATGATGGTGGCCGAGCCTGCAATGGCGGCCAGCTTGTCGAGCCGCGCATCGGGCACCGCGATGCGGCCCACATTGGGTTCAATGGTGCAGAACGGGTAATTGGCCGCTTCCGCCGCCTGCTGGCTGAGCAGCGCGTTAAACAAGGTCGATTTGCCGACGTTCGGCAGGCCCACAATGCCGCAATTAAACCCCATGATTTATCCTTTGCTTCCTGCTCGCGCGGCGGCGCTCCCAATGACGCGCCGCTTCACGGGCTGATGGCTTCGTTCGGCCTGCTGGCCTCACCCGCCGATGATTATTTTTCGCTGCCCGCTTTAGCGGCTGGGCTGGCCGCTGTCTTCTCTTTTTTCTCGGGCGCGGGGCTCAGCTTGTTCATCAGCCCCTGCGGCGAGTGCTGCCAGAAAAGCGGGAACGCATCGGCCAGCGCGCGCATCCAGTCATCAACAACGCGGCGCTCGTCGGCGGCGAAATTGCTCAGCACATGGCCATGCACTTTTTCTTTCATGCCGGGATGGCCGATGCCAAGCCGCACCCGCCAATAGCCGTCGCCCAGCAGGCGGTCGATGTCTTTCAGGCCGTTATGGCCATTCGCCCCGCCACCTTTTTTGATGCGCAGTTTGCCCAGCGGCAAATCCAGCTCGTCATGCAGCACGATCAGCCGGTCGAGCGGCAATTTATAGAACGCCAGCGCCGCCTGCACCGATTTGCCCGACAGGTTCATGAAGGTTTGCGGCTTGAGCAGCAGCAGTTTCTCGCCCGCTGCGTTCGCTTCCATCAACTCGCCATGGAATTTCTTCGCCGGGGCGGAGGCGCGCGCGGCATCGGCCAGCGCGTCGATCGCGAGGAAACCGATATTATGCCGGGTGGCCGCGTATTCGGCACCCGGATTGCCTAAGCCTGCGATGAGATACATGGGGTAGGCTGCTCCTGCGTTTTGTCATCCCGGCCTTGTGCCGGG
>JBIISI010000089.1:0-6768 GCA_044341105.1 Rickettsiales bacterium
CAACATGAAGCCAAGGCCAGCGAGGAAGCCGCCGAAGCGACCGGCGCGAGTCATGCCGAAATACACGCAGAGTTCATGCGCCTCCGGTCCTGGCAGCGCCTGATACACCGCGAGCACACGGCGGAATTTCTCCGGCGTAATCCACCCCCGGCGTTCCACCAGCTCGTCGCGGATCATCGCAATCTGCGCGACGGGTCCGCCCCATGCCAACAGGCCGAAGCGAAGGAAAGTCAGAAAAATGGAAAGATAGCTATCGGGTTTCATGCAAAAACCTACTACGGGTTTTATTTGCAAACGCCACGAGTGAGAGCATCACAGGAACTTCGACCAGCACCCCGACCACCGTTGCCAACGCCGCGCCGGAATGCAGCCCGAACAGGCTGATGGCTACCGCTACAGCCAGTTCAAAGAAATTGGATGTGCCGATTAACGCTGCCGGTGCTGCGGTGTTGAATGGTACGCGCCAGAGATAGCCCCAAGCGTAAGCGATAAAGAAAATGCCGTAGCTTTGAATGAGCAGCGGCACGGCAATCAGAGCAATAACCAACGGCTTATCCAGTATGGTTTGCGCCTGAAAGCCGAATAGTAACACGACCGTGGCCAGCAACCCGATGATTGAGAACGGTTTAACCTTGGTGGTGAATCGTTCGATGCGCTCAGGCTCATGGTTTTTATCCAGCTTACGGCGAGTGATATAGCCTGCCGCCAGCGGAATAAGTACATACAAAATAGTGGAAAGGAGTAAGGTTTCCCAAGGCACGACAATATCGGTAACACCCAGCAGGAACGCGGCCAGCGGCGCGAAGGCGAAAATCATGATGATGTCGTTGATCGACACCTGCACCAGCGTGTAGTTCGCATCGCCGCGTACCATTTGGCTCCAGACGAACACCATCGCCGTGCAAGGTGCGACACCGAGCAGAATCATTCCTGCAATGTATTCCTTGGCAGTTTCAGGCGCGACCAGTCCGGCGAAGACATGCTCGAAGAACAATACGCCGAGCGCGGCCATCGTGAAGGGTTTTATCAGCCAGTTAATCACCAGCGTGATGCACAATCCCTTCGGCTTGCGCCCGACATCTTTAATGGAGGCAAAATCGACATTCACCATCATCGGGTAAATCATCACCCAGATAAACACGGCCACCACCAGATTAACGCTGGCATATTCCAACCCTGCGATAGTCTGGAATATGGAAGGCGCGGCCACGCCAAGGCCAGCGCCAGCAGCGATGCACAGTGCTACCCATAGGGAAAGATAACGCTCAAAGAAGCCTAAAGGAGAATGTTCGGTCATGGTAATTCGGTTTCGATTCGGTGTTTCAGCATGAAGAACGCCTCATCAAAGGCGGCGTTGATTTGTTCTTCCGTGCCGGTGGCCTTGGCTGGATCGGGCGTGCTCCAGTGCAGTTTCTCATGCTTGCCAAGGAATGCAGGACAGCTTTCAGCAGCGGCAGCATCGCAAACGGTAATCACCAGATCGAAATGCTGGCCGGTGAATTCGTCCCACGACTTGCTACGCGGCTGGCCTGCATCAAGACCATGACGCTTTAACGTTTCGATGGATTTAGGGTGGACATAACCGGCTGGGTTGCTTCCGGCACTAACCGCATCATAGCGACCTGCGCCAAGTGCGTTAATGAGCGTTTCTGCCATGATGGAGCGGCAGGAATTGCCGGTGCAAAGAACAAGGACGCGCTTCATCAGCAGCACCCGCTTTTAGGAGCGCAGCCGGAAACGGCCTTGTCAGGCATTTGTTTAGGCGGAATGCCGCAGGCATCCTGTGCCAAGCACGCTGTTTGTTTAGGAGTGAGAATGAAATCTTTACCATCGAACTCAAGATCGAATTTGCCAATCGTATCCTGCTGGTACTCAACTTCGATATTAAGGTCTTCGGCATCGCCCAACACTTTTTTGGAAAGATTAAGGATATGAAGAAACTTTTGCGGGGCAAGGCGATGGTCGTAATCACCGGCTTCCCATAGCTGGAAATTCACGACGGTTTCCTTGCGCTCCACGCCACCGCAGTCGATAAAATGCTTCGTAACCAGACCAACTTCGGTGACATGGAAATGTTGCGGCACAAGTGAGCCATCGGGCAGCTTAAAATTAACGGCGGATACGCCTGCGAGGGCTTGCTTTACGTCTGAAAGTTTCATGATTTTGTCCTTTTGGTTTTAGTTTTCTTCGGTGGTTTGCAATCCGCATCGCAGCCTTCCTCACGGATGCAGCAATTCTCGCGTAGGTAAGAAAGCAAGCCTTCCATCGCATCGCAATTCGCGGTGTAGATAATGGAGCGGCCTTGTTTATGGGATGTCACTAGCCCCGCATGGCTCAAATGCGAAAGATGAAACGATAGCGTGTTATGTGGAATGTCGAGCTGATCGCTTAAGCGGCCAGCAGGCGTGCCGCCGCGCCCGTATTCGATAAGCAGCTTGAATACCCGCAGGCGGGTTTCCTGCGAGAGCGCGGATAAAGCGATGATAGCGGCGTCAAGATTCATATGTCCATCATAATGGACGGGTCTAATATGTCAACAATCATCGACATATTATTAATAAAGGGTTGAATTTATGAGTTTCGTAGAAGTCCAATTCCCCACCGACATCAGCTATGGCGCGACGGGTGGGCCGATGTTCCTGACCGATGTGGTGACGACCGTATCCGGGCATGAACAGCGCAACAGCAAGTGGAGCCAAGCACGCGCCCGCTACAACGTCGCCTCCGGTGTGAAGACCGAAGCGCAATGGCAGTCCCTTATCGCTTTTTTCCGGGCGCGGCGCGGCAAGGCGGTGGGGTTTCGTTTCAAGGATTGGAGCGATTATCAAGCCATCAACCAACCGCTGCAATCGCTGGGCGATGACGAATACCAAATGGTGAAACGGTATGTCAGCGGCGCGGTGGTATCGGAGCGCATCATCACCAAGCCGGTTGCCGGAACGGTGAAGCTCTACCGCAATAGTCTTCTGCAGGTCAGCGGGTGGAGTGTGGACACGGCCACCGGCACCATCACCACGGCGCTCACCGGCACGTTGACGGTTGATTTCGATTTTGATGTGCCGGTGCGCTTCGACACGGACGAGCTGGCCCTGTCGATGGATAGCTTCGATGCCGGAAGCTGGAACAACATTCCTTTGATTGAGGTGCGCGTATGAGGGTTATTTCACCACAGCTTGAGGCACATTTCGCCGGAGGCATGACTACGCTGGCGACCTGCTGGAAAATCATTCGGCTGGATGGCGAGGAGTTGGGCTTCACCGATCACGACCTGGCACTGACCATCGACGGGCTGGAATATGATTCCATCGCCGGGTTTACGCCGACCACCGTGGAAAGCAAATCCAACATGAGCGTGGATAATCTGGAAGTGGAAGGCCAGACCTTTCCTTCCAAAATCACGGAATCCGACCTGCTGGCCGGGATGTACGACTACGCCGAAATTGAAATCTTCACCGTCAATTATGAGGATTTAAGCCAAGGCCGGTTGATCGTGAAGCGCGGGCGGCTGGGTGAAGTCACGATCAACGAGCAGCTGTTCACCGCCGAGGTGCGCGGCCTCACGCAGCACCTTAGCCAGACCATCGGGGAAGTGTATTCGCCTTCCTGCCGTGCGGTGCTGGGCGATGCACGCTGCAAGCGGTCACTGACCAGCTTTACGATCACCACCACCGTCACGGAAGTCATCAATAACCAGACCTTCAAAGCCTCGGCACTCGGCCAAGCGGCGGGCTGGTTTACAGGGGGCGAGGTGCAATGGACGAGTGGCAATAATGCCGGTCGTCGCATGGAGGTGAAAGAGTTTGCCTCGGCCCAACTGGTGCTGGCGCTGCCGATGGGCAAATCCATCCAAGTCGGTGACGGGTTCAAGGTGATCGCCGGGTGCGACAAAACCCGCGAGGCCTGCCGCACCAAGTTCAACAACATTCTTAATTTCCGGGGAGAACCGGACGTGCCGGGTGTCGATCAGCTGCTTATGACCGCTGGCACGATGAACAAAGGAAATCGCAATGGCTAGAGTTTCTACATCGCAAATCGTCGTGCAGGCCCGCACATGGCTTGACACGCGCTATCATCATCAGGGCCGTTTGAAGAAATCGGCCGCTGGGCCGGGTGGCGTGGATTGCATTGGCTTAGTCGTCGGTGTGGCCGATGAGTTGGGTTTGCAAGATGGCGCAGGTAATCCGATCTCGCGGGCCGATGAAACGGATTATTCCATGTATCCAGAGCGCGGGCGGCTGGTGCGCTGCATCGAGCGTTACTTGCGACCGATACCGCTTGAGCGCATGGCAGAAGGCGACGTGCTGTTATTCCGCACCTTCAACGACCCGCAGCATGTGGGATTGCTCACCCATTACCCGACCGGAGGCCTCGGCCTGATTCATTGTAATTCCACCGCTGGCCGGGTGGTGGAACAGCCGCTTTCCGATACATGGCGGCGGATGCTGACCCATGCCTACCGCTTCACCAATAAGCAGTTGCAACCTCTAACATAGAGTAATTCGTCATGGCTGATATAGTCCTCCCCGTTGTCGGTGGCGTGACCGGCTTCGTGCTGGGTGGGCCATCCGGTGCCGTTCTCGGCGCGAATCTTGGCGGCATGGCTGCTGGCATGTTCTTTCCCAAAAGCCAGCGCGTGCAGCTGCCCGCACAGGAAGGGCCACGTCTGGCCGACCTGCGGGCGCAGGTGTCCACCTACGGCAACATGATTCCGAAGGTGTACGGTACGATGCGGCTGGCGGGTAACGTCATCTGGTCAACGGACATCAAGGAAGTTCGCACCGAAACCACCAGCACGCAAACGTCCAGCGGTGGCGGTAAAGGTGGCGGCGGTGGTGGTGGTTCCGTGACGACCAGCCAAACCACCATCACCTACAATTACTATGTCACGCTCGCCATCTGTATCTGCGAAGGCCCGGTTGACGAGGTTATCCGCGTGTGGGCGGATAGCAAAGTGTTGACGGAGGCGGAGCTTTCTTCCGCGCATGGCCGCTATAACGTCCATTTCGGTACGGAAACCCAAGGTGTCGATGACATCATGGCAAAATACCTGCCTGCGGGAACCGTTCCAGCCTATCGGGGCCGTGCCTATGTGGTGATCGAGGATTTTCCACTGGCGAATTACGGCAACCGCATCCCGAACTTTACCTTTGAGGTGCGGCGCACGCTGAAATTCAGCCCCAGCGTGGAAGAAAAAGTCACCGACATGACAATCATCCCCGGCGCGGGCGAGTTCGTGTATGGCACACAGCCGACCACGAAGCAGGACGGGTATGCCGCCTATTACGGCGGCGCATTTACGCCAAGCGGCCCGAAGCAAAACATCAACATGCACAATTACGAGGGCAAGGCGGATGCGGTACTGGCGATTGACCAGCTGGTGAAGAACCTGCCGAACCTGCAATGGGTGTCGGTGGTCATCACTTGGTTTGCGACTTCCACCAATGCCGGAACCTGCACCATCATTCCAAAGGTGGAGTTTCACGGCACCACGCAGGTATTGCCGCAGGACTGGAATGTAGCCGGTATCAGCCGTGCAGCTGCCCCGGTCGTGCTGCAATTCGGGGATGGTAAGCCCACCTATGGCGGCACGCCTTCCGACCATACGGTGGTGCAAATCTGCGCGGCGCTCAAAGCCCGTGGCCTGAATGTGATGCTCTATCCCATGATTTTCGTGGATACTATCACGCCGGAGCCAAAACCGTGGCGGGGGCGCATCGTTCCGGCGAATGCCAGTGATTGCAACAGCTGGTTCACCAAAGCCAACGGCTACAATGCGTTTATCATGCACTATGCCACGATGATGAGTGGTAAGGTGGATGCGTTTGTCATCGGTTCGGAACTGGTGGGCATGACCGGCTTTACCGATACGCCGGGAAGCTATCCAGCGGTAACGCGGCTGGCGGCATTGGCAGGTAGTGTGAAAGCGGCCATGCCCGGCACCATTATCACCTATGCAGCGGATTGGAGCGAATATCATAGCCGTGGCGGGTGGTTTAACCTCGACCCGCTATGGGCATCGCCCAATATCGACGTGGTGGGGATTGATAGCTATTTCCCGATCACGCCCGACTTGCCACAGGTGCAGATCACCCCGGAACTTATCAAGCAGTATTGGGAGAAAGGCGAAGGCTGGGATTACTACTACACGGATTCGATGGCTCGCACTGGCCTAACCAGTTACGGCGGCAATCCGGCCTATGCGTGGAAAAACCTCGAATACTGGTGGAAAAATACGCATACCAACCCGAACGCGGCCACTACCGCGTGGACGGCGAGGATGAAGCCGGTTTGGTTCACAGAGTTTGGTTTTCCAAGCGTGGATGGCTGCACCAACCAGCCCAACGTGTTCTATGACCCGTCATCGAGCGAAAGTTTCTTCCCCCGTGCCAGCCGTGGCCGGGTGGATTTTCAGGCGCAGCGCGTGGCACTCAACGCGACGCTCGACTATCTGGAAGAACGCAGGCTGAAATCCGGCAATGCCAACCTTGTGCAGCGCCGCTTCATCTGGACGTGGGATGCTCGCCCGTTTTCCTTCTGGCCTGACCTCGAAAACGTCTGGCAGGATTCGATTCAGTGGGCGACCGGGCATTGGGTGAATGGCAAGCTGGGCGCATCAACGCTGGGCGCGGTGGTGGCGGAGTTGTTTCAGTCTTCCGGCCTCACGCCTGCGGATTATGACGTAACCCGCCTGACCGCCACGCTGGAAGGCTTTATCCTTCAACAGCCGATCACCGGGCGCAACGCCATCGACCAGCTGGCCACCGCGTT
>JBIISI010000025.1:0-22792 GCA_044341105.1 Rickettsiales bacterium
GCGGTGACCTATTTCCAAGCGTTGCGCGCTGCCCAGCCCAATGCCATCATTGTTTCCGCCGGGCCGCAAACCTCGAACACCTCAACGCCCACGCAGGCACGGTTCGATGCCTACCGGGCGGCGTTCCTGTCGGTGGCGGATGCCAACATGATCTGGCTCGATAACAGCCCGTCCGGCGAGAACTGGATGTTCGGTAACGCCAGTGGCGGCATTAACCAAGCCATCATCGGGACGGACAACACCCACCTGAACAAGGCCGGTGCCGCCTATCTCGGCGAACGCATCGGGGCCAGCATCATTAACGCCCTGCGTGGTAAATACGGCCTGTAGGGAGGATCGGTTTTACCCCAAGCCTTAGTGGGTGGGGGTAGAGGATGTTAGCGCATCCTGAACCGCGAGCAGACACTCGCATGACTTGAACCGGCCGAGAACAGGCCATCCCACCACCCTGACAGGGTATGGGCATTTATGCGAGGAATGGGTATGAAGGCAAGAACGGAAACAATTGGGGATTGTACGCTTTTCCATGGGGATTGCATCGATATCCTGCCGCGCATCGAGCAGGTTGATTGCATGCTAACCGATCCGCCTTACGGCGATGGCGCATCGGCGGTTTATGGCCAGTATGATAAGGCAATCGCCGGTAATGAAGACCCGCTGTTGAATTGTACCATGCTCCGGAGCGCCTACCATTGCCTGCGCAAAAATGCGACAATCTACAACTTTACCAACTGGAAACATGAGGATTTCCTGCGGGGTTACATCGGCCGGTACAGCCAATTGAAGGTGCGGCATAGCCTCATCTGGGACAAGGGCATGAAGATGGGGGCCGACTTTCGCACGGCGCATGAGCGCATTTTGGTGCTGGAGAAGGGCAAGCCTGGCTACCAGCGCAAGGACTTTGCCGACGTGCAGCGCCATTCCATGCCCCAGCACACGGCCGTTACCCACCCCCACGAGAAGCCCTTAGGGCTGCTGAAGGGGATGCTGGCTCACTCCACCCAGCCGGGTGATACGATTCTTGACCCATTTATGGGCTCAGGAAGCACGGGGGTCGCATGCGCCCTGATGGGCCGCAAGTTCATCGGTATCGAGCTGGATGCGGCCTACTTCGATATGGCCTGCCGGCGCGTTGAGGCGGCCTATCGTCAGGGTAATCTGTTCGAGGGTATTGAAGAGCCCTTAAAACAAGTGGGAATGGAGCTTTAAAGCAGCGGGGTTGTAGCGTCTGCTACATGGTGGGCGGCTACTGCCAAACTATCTGTCGTGGCACTGCCAAACTATCTGTCGCGCTACACAGCCGGTTCGATTATTTACTTCATGAGCGCAGCGAATTTAGGAAATAACACGAGGCCTGCAAGGCCAAGAAATCCAGCTCGCGGAGCCATCGTTTGTATGCGCACTGCCCATCCTTTTGACAAGCCGCTTTGCAGCCGCTAAGCCGGAAGGATGAAGGCTGTGCTGCGAAATCCCCTGTATCTGTATGTCGAGCTGGTCGTGCTCATGGTTGGGCTGCCGCTCATGCTATCGACCGTGCTGCCGATCAAGTACATGATTCCCACCCTCTGGCTGTCGGCGCTGTATTGCCATGTAGTGTACCGCGCGGTGGTCGACCTGCCGGAGCGCATCTATTGGCGCTGGAACCTTGTGCGCTGGGCGCAGCTGCGGCCCATGCTGCTGCGCTTTGCGCTGTGTGCGCTGCTTACCAGCCTGCTGGTGGCGCTATGGAAGCCGGGGCATTTCCTCAGCTTCGTGTGCGAGCGCCCGCTGTTCTGGGCGTTTGTGATGGTCGCGTATCCGTTGCTGTCGGTCATCCCGCAGGAAATTATTTTCCGCAGCTTTTTCTTCCAGCGCTACAGCCGCATTTTCCCAACCGAGCGGCGCATGATCCTTGCCAGCGCGGTGATGTTCGGTGCGGCGCATCTCATTTTCCAGAATTACGTGGCGCCGCTGATGTGCCTGATCGGCGGGTTGTTTTTTGCGTACACCTACGCCAAAACCCGCTCACTTGCGCTCGCCGCCATCGAGCACGCGCTCTATGGCTGCATGATTTTCACGGTCGGCCTTGGCACCTATTTCTACCACGGCGCGGTCTACAGCACCCATGAAGCCGAGGTTTCGCCTGCCTGCGCCTATATCGGCGAGCGGGTGGGGCAGTTGCGCTCGGCGCTGTTTTAGCGCTGCAGCGCAATAACGATTTCGCGCGCAAGGGGCTGAATTTTCTGTTATAGATGGGGAATGAATGCGCCCCTCACGCACTGGTTTGGTATTTGCGAACGCCATGCGGCGGGGTGGATGGCCGAGCCGCTCAACGTGCTTTCCTCGTTCGCGTTCATCGCGGTCGCCATCTCTATTTACCGTTATTACCGCAAGGAAGAAGACCTCGAGCGCCGCTGGATCTGGGATGTGCGGGTGCTTACCATCCTTACCTTCATTATTGGGGTGAACAGCATCGTTTTTCATGCGTTCCCCAGCCCCACCACCGAGCTGCTCGATACGCTCGCCATCGTGTTCTTCATCATCATCTATTTCTGGAGCGTGCTGTTTCGCATTGGCCGCTGCAACCTGTTTCAGGCGACGATCTGCTTCATCGCCTTCGTGGGCTTCAGCCACATCCTCGTGCATCAATTCCCCAAAGCGCTGAACGATTCGATCGGCTACCTCTCCAGCATGATCGCGCTGATTATGATCGCCGTGCACCTGCATTTGAAGGCGCGCCCCAGCTCGCAGCATTTCATGCTGGCGGCGCTTATCGGCGTGTGCTCGCTATTCTGCCGCGCGATCGACCGCGATATCTGCCCCACCTTGCCGGTCGGCTCGCACTTCCTGTGGCACACGCTGAACGCAACCTTGTTGTTTATTCTTTTGAAACAGCTTATACGCAACGTGAACCGCGAGGCGCGCCTGCGGAGAATGGCGGGCGATAGCAGCGCTTTCTAACGGGGTAAGCCATGGCCACCGAAACCGTCCTCACCTATCTCGATGCCTATTGCGAACGCGCGGGGCAGCCGGGCCTCATGGCCGAGCCGCTAAATGCCATAACCAACCTGTTTTTCATTCTTGCCGCCATCATGGTGGCGAAAACCCTGCGCCGCACCAAAGTGGCGCGCGCGTTCGACCTGTGGCTGCTGGTGGCGTTGCTGTTTGCCATTGGGGTGGGTAGCGGGTTGTGGCACCTGTTCGCCAGCCAGCACACCGTGGTGATGGATGTGGTGCCCATCGGTCTGTTTATTTACGTGTACCTTGCCAGCGCCTTGCGCCGTTTGCTGGGGCTGAACTGGCTGCTGGTGGCGGTTTTCTGGCTTAGTTATTTTGCGCTTTCCATCGTGGCGCAAACGCAAACCTATATTTCGCCCGAAACGTTGAACGGCACCATCATGTATATCCCAACCTATGGGCTGATGATCGTGATCGCGCTGGCGCTTTATCGCCGCAATCCGCGCGCGGCCAAAAGCTTCGTGCATGTCATTATGGTGTGGACGCTGTCGCTGGTTTTTCGCACGGTCGACCTCGAAATCTGCGAGCAATTTCCCTATGGTAGCCACTTCCTGTGGCACATGCTGAATGCGTGGGTGCTGTGGCGGCTTGTGCGTATTCTCATCGCGCAGGCAGGCCGCAAAAAGGTGGTGGCCGAGAGCTTTAGCTGGCCCAGCCATATCCGCTAGCCGATAATTAATCGCATTTCCTGCAAGGGAATGCTTGCGCTGGCGCGCAGGCGTGCTAAACCCATCATCCCAATTTTGGTACAACCATCTAACGGGCAACAGGCCCAGAGGAGATACAAAATGGTGACCACCGCAATTCTCGGTTTTCCCCGTATTGGCGCGCAGCGCGAACTAAAAAAAGCTACCGAATCCTATTGGAAAGGCGAGATCGACAAAGCGTCGCTCTATGCCGCCGCCGATGCGATTCAATCCGAAAACTGGCAGCGCCAGAAAAACGCCGGCCTCACCTGGGTGACCACCGGCGATTACTCGTTCTACGATCAGGTGCTTGGCCACAGCCAGGTGTTCGGCGCGATCCCCGATCGCTACAACAGCCTGAGCAGCGGCGATCCGCTCACGCTGTATTTCGCCATGGCCCGCGGCCACCAGAAAGATGGTGTTGATGTGGTGGCGTGCGAAATGACCAAATGGTTCGACACGAACTACCACTACATCGTACCCGAATTCTCGAAGCAGACCGCGTTCGCCCTCGCGCCCGACAACTACCTCGTGAAAGCGTTTAAAGACGCGAAGGCGCAGGGTTTCAACGCCCGCCCGGCCATCATCGGCCCCGTCACCTACCTGCTGCTCGGCAAAGAGCGCGATGGCGGCAACGCCCTCGACCTGCTGCCCGCGTTGCTGCCGGTCTACAACCAGTTGCTGGCCGAATTCAAAGAAGCCGGTGCAGAATGGGTGCAGATCGACGAGCCGTTCCTGGCCCTCGACCTCACCGACGAGCAGAAAGCGGCCTACAAAACCGCCTATGCCGCGCTCGATGCGAGCGGCCTGAAGCTGCAGCTTACCACCTATTTCGAGGGGCTGCGCGACAATGCCGAGCTGGCCTTCGGCCTCGGCACTGCCGGGGTGCATCTCGACCTCGTGCGTGCGCCAGACCAATTGCCGCAGGCGTTGAAGCTGGTCAAATCCTCTCAGGTGCTGTCGCTTGGCGTCGTCAATGGCCGCAATATCTGGAAGAACGATTTCGCCGCCTCGCTGAAGCTCATCGCGCAGGCGAAAGACGCGCTGGGCTCCGATCGCGTGATCGTATCGTCCAGCTGTTCGCTGCTGCACAGCCCGGTCGATCTCGCGGCCGAAGTGAAGCTCGACGGCGAGTTAAAGCAATGGCTCGCCTTCGCCCAGCAGAAGCTCGAAGAAATCGCCACGCTGGCCAAAGCAGCCAACGGCGAAGATGCGAGCGCTGCCCTGGCCGATAACGCCAAAGCAATTGCCGCCCGCCAGACCAGCACGCGCATTCACAACGCCGCGGTGAAAGATCGCCTGGGCAGTGTGACCGCGGCGATGTACGACCGCAAGCAGGCGTTCGGTAAACGTGTGGTGGCGCAGCAGGCATTGCTGAAGCTGCCGCCGCTGCCGACCACGACCATCGGTTCCTTCCCGCAAACGGCGGAAGTGCGCAAAGCCCGCGCCGATTTCAAGGCCGGAAAAATCAACGAAGCCGAGTATGATGCGTTTCTGGAAAAAGAAACCAAAGACTGCATCCAATACCAGATCGACGCCGATATCGACGTGCCCGTGCATGGCGAATTCGAGCGCAACGACATGGTGGAATATTTCGGCGAGCAGCTTTCCGGTTTCACCTTCAGCCAGAATGGCTGGGTGCAAAGCTATGGTTCACGTTGCGTAAAACCGCCGATCATTTTCGGCGATGTCTCGCGCCCGCACCCCATGACCGTGCGTTGGAGCCAGTTCGCGCAAACCCTCACCGATCGTCCGGTGAAGGGCATGCTCACCGGCCCGGTGACGATCCTGCAATGGAGCTTCGTGCGCGACGACCAGCCGCGTGAAATCACCACCAAGCAAATCGCGCTGGCGATTCGCGACGAGGTGGTGGATCTTGAAAAAGCGGGCATCCGTGTGATCCAGATCGACGAGCCGGCGGTGCGCGAAGGCCTGCCGCTGCGCAACGCCGATAAGGAAGCCTACCTGAAATGGGCGGTCGACAGTTTCCGCCTCAGCGCCGCTGGTGTGGAAGATGCGACCCAGATCCACACCCATATGTGCTATTGCGAGTTCAACGACATCATGCCGAACATCGCCGCGCTCGATGCCGATGTGATCTCGATCGAAACCTCGCGCAGCGCCATGGAACTGCTCAGTGCGTTCTCGGATTTCAAATACCCGAACCAGATCGGGCCGGGTGTCTATGACATCCACAGCCCGCGCGTGCCGAAGCAGGAGGAAATGGTTACCCTGCTGAACAAGGCGCTCGAAGTGCTGGAGCCGAACCAGGTCTGGGTGAACCCCGATTGCGGCCTGAAAACCCGTGGCTGGAAAGAGGTCGATCCGGCCCTGAAAGCCATGGTGTCGGCGGCGAAGCAAGTGCGCAGCAGCATCGCGGCGAAAGACGCGGCGTAAGTTCCGTACGGGAATTTGATATGGGGGATGCAAGATCGATGCGCATGAAAAAACTTCGTCCATGGATCGCGTTGTGGGCGGTGGTGTTTGCCACCGCCTGCGACCCCGACATCTCCACCTACAAAGCCGCCGAGCCGAAGCTCGATATCCGTGAATATTTCTCCGGCCGCTTGAGCGGTGTGGGCACCGTCACCGATTATACCGGCGAAGTGACGGAGCGTTTCACCATCGACGCCGATGCCAAATGGGAAGGCAATCAGGGCACCCTGAAAGAAACCTTCCGCCATGCCGATGGCCGCGAGGTGGAGCGCATGTGGAACCTGAGTGTGAACGATGCCGGGCTGGTGCGCGCCCGTGCCACCAACGTCAAGGGCGAAGCCAAGGGCGAGCAGCAGGGCAATGCACTCTTCCTCGATTACACGTTGCTGGAAACCGAAGCGGGGCAAAAAGTGGAATACGATGTGGCCGACCGCTTCTTCCTCGTCGATTCCATCTACCTCATGAACCATGGTGCGATGAAGCGCATGGGCATGCCTATGAAAAGCTGGCAGATCAGTTTCCATAAACTGAACGAATGGAATTAATCCACATCGCTCCTTGATAGTGATTGCGCTAAGTTTAGCACGAATAGCTGTTTATTGTGCAGTGCAGCAAAAAACTGGACGCTTATGCTTGACGGCACAGTCATGGGCAGTATGATTCGCTGCATCGCACAAAAAGGAGATACATCATGGCTGCCAAGAAAAAAACGAAACGCGCCACGACTACTGGCGTGAAAGCCCACACCAAAGCGGCGACGGCCGCGACTGCTGTCGCGAAAAGCGTGGCGCAAAAGCAGGGCGAGCATGCCCGTGCTGGCGCAGAGTGGGTATCGCGCAATGCCAACGATTGGCAAAAAGGCGCGAACGAGTGGGCCCAGCAAAGCGCGAAGCTTTACCAATTCCCCTTCGCCAGCGGCGATGTGAATGCGGCCACCGCCACCGTGAAATCGGCGACCGAGAACATGATGCGCGCCAGCAACGACATGATGAGCAAACTGTTCGGCGGCACCGATCCGATGGCGCAATGGAAAGGTGTCTTTAGCGGTCAATCGTTCCTGGGCACTGGCGATGCGGTTGGGAAGCTGCAAAGCTTCGCCCGCGAATCGGCCGAGCAACTTTCGCGCAGCGGCGCCAGCGCCAACCGCACCCTCAGCGAAAGCATGGAGCTTTCGCGCGAGAATACGGAAGCGCTCGTGGAATGCAGCAACATCGCGGTCAGCGTCTCGAAAGAAATCTGCGCCGAGCTGATTAGCTACAGCAACAAAACCTTCGCGCAAAATGTTGAGCTTGGCAAACAGCTGCTCGCCTGCCGCACGCTGAACGACATGTTCGACCTCAGCAGCAAGGTCATGAAAACCAACCTCGACGCGTTTTTCTCGGAAAGCGTAAAAATGTCGGAGAAATTGTTCCAGTGCGCGACCGACATCGCCGAGCCGATGAATGAGCGTCTCTCGGAATCGAGCGAGCGCATCAGCAAAGTCATCGCTTCCTAAGCGAGGCCAAGCCAAAACCGAAAAGCCCGCGAGTTACTCGCGGGCTTTTTTGTTGGATGATTGCTTACGCAAGAGCGGAGGCACCAGGTTAAAATAATCGCAATCGGCGGAATGCATCGCTTTTAATGCCGCCATGCGGCGACTGTTCGATGGGTGTTCCGCATCGTCGATATCGGGGGCACCTGCACGCGTTAGGCCATGGATGATATTGTCTGTGCTACCGGTTAGGCAGCGTGCAAACATATCGGCCTGCACCTCATTGTGGTGGCGCCAGCTAAAGTGCTCCGAGCGGATGCCGATGGTGTGGGGTTTCTGGCGTGTATATTGCCAGTCATGGCCGATCTCATGACCGATCATGGCGATGAAGCTGTCAAAATCCTGCCGGGCCATCTGGCGTGCGCTTAAGCGGATTTCATGGCCAGACGTAATTTGAAACGCGCCGGGGAGCTTGGGGTAAAGCCACATCCGGTGTGGCCTGACACGGCTATCGGCGAACATGGCCTGCACCGTGGCATGCAGTTCAGGAAAATTATGGGCGGTTATTTCAATGCGCGGCTGCTCTGCGATGAAATAATGCGTTGGGACGTTCCATGCTTCACGTGGGCGCATGCGTGGATCGGGGTTGGTAAAATGCGCATCGTAGCTATCCGGCGCGGGTGCTTTCAGCGGTGATGGGTGCCATGGATTGATAAGAGTCGAGCGTAGTGGGCGCACGCCCCATGGCTGCTCGCCGCGCCGATAGGGAATTCAGGAATCAAGAATAGATACAATGCTCATACCCCCTGCCATAGCAGGGATTTGTGACAGGATTATTACGCTGCGATTTTTTCGGCGCTGGCGTCGTAGCGAATGTTGAGGCGGGCGAAAATCTCGACCAGCGCGCCGGTCAGTTCCTGCATCATCTGCGCCGTGTGGAACGGGGTGGGGGTGATGCGCAGCCGCTCCGTGCCCTTGCGCACGGTGGGGTAGTTAATCGGCTGCACATAGAGGTGGTATTCCTCGAGCAGGATATCGCTCACCTGTTTGCAAAGCACAGGGTCGCCCACCATCACGGGCACGATATGCGTGTTGTTCGCCAGCACCGGAATGCCCGCCTCGGCCAGCATAGCTTTCAACTGGCGCGCATTGGCCTGGTGTTTCTCGCGCTCGGCGTTGCTCTGCATGAGGTGGCGGATGCTGGCATTGGCGCCCGCCGCGATGGCGGGGGGCAGGGTGGTGGTGAAAATGAAGCCCGGCGCATAGGAGCGGATCACATCGACCAGCGTGGCGCTGGCGGTGATGTAGCCGCCGATCACGCCGTACGCCTTCGCCATGGTGCCCTGAATGATGTCGAGTTCGTCCATCAGCCCTTCGCGCTCGGCGATGCCGGCGCCCCGCGGGCCATACATGCCCACCGCATGCACCTCGTCGAGGTAGGTGAGGGCGTTATATTGCCGCGCGAGGGCGCAGATTTCTTTGATCGGGCCCACATCGCCGTCCATCGAATAAACCGATTCGAACGCGATGATTTTGGGACGCTTGATGTCGGTCGCGGCGAGCAGCTTGGCGAGGTGGTCAACATCGTTATGGCGGAAGATTTTTTTCTCGGCCCCGCTCTGGCGAATGCCGTTAATCATGCTGGCGTGGTTTTGTGCATCGGAGAACATGACGCAATTGGGCAGCATGGCGCCCAGCGTGGAAAGCGTGGCCTCGTTCGACACATAGCCCGAGGTGAAGACCAGCGCGGCTTCTTTGCCGTGCAGCTCGGCGAGGGTGCGTTCCAGCTCGACGATGCGGTGGTGGGTGCCCGAAATGTTGCGGGTGCCGCCGGCACCGGCGCCCATGCCGGTAATGGTGTTGCACATGGCGTCGAGCACGCTGGGGTGCTGGCCCATGCCGAGATAATCGTTGGCGCACCAGACGATCACATCCGACTGCGAGCGGTGCGAGAAGGCGCGGGGGAATTCGCCCACTTTGCGCTCAAGGTCGGTAAACACGCGGTAGCGACCTTCGGCACGGATTTGTTTTAGCGCTGCTGCAAACGCAGCATCGTAGTCGATCGGGGCTTGGTTCTGCATCTCACTACCAATGTGGTTCATTGATGTTTTTTTGTTGGGCGGACTGTTTCACACCCCACCGCGAAGGGCAAGCTAAAAAGCCGATTTTCTGTAGGGAAACAGCCAGATAAACCGTAGTAAAATACTCAACAATGCGACAGCACCCAGCTGGTGAGCGCTGGCCAGCGCGAGGTTCACGCCGGTGAGCAGCGTTGCCACACCAAGGCCGAATTGCACCAGCACGATGGCCACCAGCCAGCGGATCGCGCGTTTTTGTTTCAGTGTGGCACGCCGCCATGCGGCGGCACTCAGCCCCAGCGCGAGCAGTGCCACGCCATAGGCCAGCGCGCGGTGCTGGAACTGCACGGTCAGCACGTTTTCTACATGGTTCAGCCACCATGGCTGCAGGCGGTGTAGGCCGGACGGAAGGAGATGCCCGTCCATGAGCGGGAAGCTGTTATAGCTCAGGCCCGCATCCAGCCCGGCCACCAGCGCGCCGAACACGATCTGCACGCAGGCCAGCAGCGCAAGGATGCGCCAGCCGGTAGGGAAGGCACTGGCGGTGGGGCGCGGCTTGGCGCGCAGCTGCCAGCGCGTCCACAGCAGCAGACCATACAGCGCGAGCGCGAGCGACAAATGCAGCGCCAGCTTCACCGCATCCACGCGCGGTTCGTGTTTAAGCCCGCTGGCCACCATGATCCAGCCGACCGTGCCCTGCGCTGCCACCAGCACGCAGGCAAACGCCATGCGCCATGCCAGCCAGCCCGGCATGGCCCGCCGCGCGAGGAAATAGAAAAACGGCAGCACCAGCGCGAGGCCGATCACCCGGCCCAGCACGCGGTGGATATATTCAAGCCAGAAAATGCGCTGAAAATCGGCCACGCTAAAACCGCGATTCACCTGCTTGAATTCCGGCGAGGTCTGGTAGCGCGCGAATTCCTTCGCCCAGCCCTGTTCGCTCATGGGCGGGAAAATGCCGGAGAATAATTTCCACTCCACAATCGACAGGCCCGATTCGGTGAGGCGCGTGAGGCCGCCGATCAGCACCATACCCACCACCAACGCGGCGCAAAGCAGGATCCAGCGTTGGAGCAGGGGAGTCATGTCGGGGCGGGGCATGGCAATACCGGTGAGTGAATCGCCCGAGCCTATAGACCAGTTTTTTGCCGATGCCTAGCACCACAAACCAGTTGCACCCGCAGGGGGAAAAGGAATAAGCCAGCCGCATGAAAATGAATGAGATTGCACTGCGCGATGCACGAAGCTGGCTTTGGCTGGGCGTGGTCGCGCTGGCCGTGGCGGGCGTGTTCGCTGTGGTGCTGGTGGCGGCGCGCACGCCGCAACTGGCGATGTTCAGTGAATTATTCTCGGTGGCGCTGGTGGTGCATGTCGATCTGTCGGTGCTGCTGTGGTTTTTGGCGGCGGGCGGCATGGGCTGGGCCCTGCTGGTGCCGCACGAGGCCTATGCCCCCTGGCGCCGTGCCGCGTTCTGGACGACGGCCACCGCCACCGCATTGATCGCGCTTTCGCCCCTTGATCCGCATTGGGAAGTGCTCAAAAGCAATTACATTCCTGTGCTGAATAACCTGCCGTTCCTGCTGGGCCTTGGCTTGTTGGCGGCGGGGCTATTGGTGGCGGTGCTGCCGGTGCTGTTCCACTACCGCAGCGCAGCGGCGCGGGCGCGCGTGCCGCAAGACATGCAGGGCTTTATCTATGCCGCCGCTTCGGTGCTGCTGGCGCTGGTGGCGTTCGGCCTGTCGGCCTACCATCTGCCCGAAGACCTTGGCACCCATGCGCGGTTTGAAACGCTGTTCTGGGCGGGTGGGCACATCCTGCAAGTGGCCTACACGTTGCTGATGATGGCGGCATGGATTGCGCTCGCCGAAATGGTGAGCGGCGAGAAGCTGCATCGCGGGGCGGTGCAGCTGGCGTACGGCATTACCCTGCTGGCGGCGCTGGCGCATCTCGCCGGGTTCGCGCTTTATCCGTTCGATAGCCCGGAATTCATCGGCTACCACACCACCATCATGTACCATCTTGCGGGGACGGGGGCGGTGCTGTTGGCCGGGCTGGTCGTGGCGCGCCTGTGGGTGGCGCGGCGTGTGCCCGCGCGCGCCCAGCTTGCCTATGTTTCGGCGTTGCTTTCCTCGCTGGTGGTGTTTGCCGCCGGTGGCCTGCTCGGCGTGTTCATCAGCGGCCAGAATGTCGTGATCCCCGCGCATTACCACGGCGCGATCGTGGGCGTCACCCTTGCGCTCATGGGCCTTGCCTATGCCTTGCTGCCGCGCTTTGGCTACGGCAACGTGGCGGCCACGCGCCTTTCCTTCTGGCAACCTATTATTTATGCGATCGGCCAGCTCATGCATGTGGGCGGGCTTGCCTATTCGGGGGGCTACGGCGTGCTGCGCAAAACCCCGGCAGGCGACATGCCTAACCTCGCGCCCGCCGTGAAGGCGGCGCTGGGCTTCATGGGGCTTGGCGGGCTGCTGGCCATTATCGGTGGCCTGATGTTTGTAATCGTCATGCTGCGCGCCATGCGCAGGGGGCGTGCACCGTCGCGCGTATAAGCGATGACATCTTATAGGAAATTTACGCCCGATTGCGTTGTCTAGCAAAAACGATTATACGTCTAACCCCATAACGATGCGGAGAACATCATGAAAACCACGTTTAAACAATCCATCCTCGCCCTCAGCGCTGCGGGCATGCTGCTTGCGGCATGCGGCGAGCAAAGCGCGCGCAACGCCCAGCAGGGCGGCATCACCGGCGGTGCCGGTGGCTTCAGCAAATCCGACATCGGCACCGGCCTCGGTGCGGTGGGCGGTGCCATTGCCGGTGCGCAATTCGGCAAGGGCAACGGTCAGCTCGCAGGGGTAGCGATCGGTACGCTGCTGGGGGCAGGCATCGGCCACGAAGTGGGCGCATCGCTCGACCGTGCGGATATCAGCTACTTCCAGGGCACCCAGCAAAAAGCGCTGGAAACCGGCCAGCCCGGCCAGGTGCTGCCGTGGAGCAACCCGCAATCGGGCAATTCGGGCACCGTCACCCCGGCTGCTTACTACCAGAACAATTCCGGCCAGTATTGCCGCGAATACAACACGACCGTGAATGTGGGCGGCAAAGTTGAGCGTGGCTACGGCACCGCCTGCCGCCAGCCCGACGGTGCGTGGCAGATCGTCGGCCAGTAAGCTCGGCTGAAGGCATAAGAAGGCGCGCGGGCCACAGCCGGCGCGCCTTTTTTGTTCCCGCTTTTGCAGTAATGACAAAGACTTCTTCTTGCCTTTCGGTGGGCGGAGCCAGTATAACCCCGCAAAACAAGCCATAAGAGACGACCATGACGGACATTGAACAAACCATCCCCACCGGCACCTTGATGAAGGGTAAGCGCGGCCTGATTATGGGCGTGGCCAACGATAAATCCATTGCCTGGGGCATCAGCCAGTACTTGCACGCGCAGGGCGCGGAGCTGGCCTTCACCTTCCAGGGCGAAGCGCTGGAAAAACGCGTGCGCCCGCTGGCCGATTCGCTGGGCAGCACGCTGGTATTGCCGTGCGACGTGACCAACGAAGAGAGCATGGATGCGACCTTCGCGGCGCTGGAAAAAGCATGGGGCAAACTCGATTTCGTGGTCCACGCCATCGGCTTCTCCGACAAAAACGAGCTGACCGGTAAATACCTGAACACCAGCAAGGCTAACTTCCTGAACTCGATGAACGTGTCGGTCTACAGCTTCACCGAAGTGGTGCGCCGCAGCTACCAGATGATGAATCCGGGCGGCAGCTACCTCACGCATCTGGGGGCCGAGCGCGTGATGCCGCATTACAACGTGATGGGCCTGTGCAAAGCCGCGCTGGAAGCCAGTGTGAAATACCTTGCGGTCGATCTCGGCGAATACAATATCCGCTGCAACGCCATTTCGGCTGGCCCCATCAAAACGCTGGCCGCCAGCGGCATCGGCGATTTCCGCTACATCCTGAAATGGAACGAATATAACAGCCCGCTCAAGCGCAACACCACGATCGAAGACGTGGGCGGCGCGGCGCTGTTCCTGCTGAGTGAACTCGGCAGCGGCACCACCGGCGAAAACATCCATGTCGATTCCGGCTACCATGTCGTCGGCATGAAGTCGAAAGACGCGCCGGATATTTCGTTGGTATAGCGCGATGGCCAGCAACTCCTTCGGCAACATCTTCCGTTTTACAACGTGGGGCGAGTCGCATGGAGAAGCCATCGGCTGTGTGGTCGATGGCGTGCCATCGCTGATTCCTCTCAGCGAGGCCGACATCCAGCCGTTCCTCGACAAACGCAAACCCGGCCAAAGCAAATTCACCACCCAGCGCGGTGAACCGGATACGGTAAAAATCCTCTCCGGCGTGTTCGAAGGCAAAACCACCGGCACGCCGATCTCATTGATGATCGTCAACGAAGACCAGAAGAGCAAAGACTATAGCGCGATCGCGCAGAGCTATCGCCCCGGCCACGCCGATTACACCTACGATAAAAAATACGGCATCCGCGATTATCGCGGCGGTGGGCGCAGCAGCGCGCGCGAAACCGCCATGCGCGTGGCCGCCGGTGCCGTGGCGCGCAAAATCCTCAGCAGCGCAGGCATCTCGGTGCAGGGCTATCTTGTGCAGGTGGGCGCAGACGCCATCGACCGCGCGCAGTTCGATGCCGCGCAGATCGAGCAAAACCCCTTCTGGTCGCCCGATGCGGCGGCGGCTGCGCGCTGGGCGGAAACGCTCGATGCCGCCCGCAAAAACGGTTCCTCGCTCGGTGCCGTGATCGAAGTGGTGGCGAGCGGCGTGCCCGCCGGTCTTGGTGACCCCATCTACGAAAAACTCGATGCGCGCCTTGCGTTTGCCATGATGAGCATCAACGCCGTGAAAGCGGTGGAGATCGGTGCAGGCTTCGAAGCCGCCACCCTGCGCGGCGAGCAAAATGCCGACCGCATGCGGTCGCAAGGCGATGGCGTTGCGTTTTTAAGCAACAATGCGGGTGGCATCCTCGGCGGCATCAGCAGCGGCCAACCGGTGGTGGTGCGCTTCGCGGTAAAACCCACCAGCAGCATTCTCACGCCGGTAGAAACCGTGACACGCGCGGGCAAGAACACCGAAATCGTCACCAAAGGCCGCCACGATCCCTGCGTCGGCATCCGCGCCGTGCCGGTGGGTGAAGCGATGATGGCCTGCGTGTTGGCCGATGCGTTACTGGGCGCACGTGCATTGGGGCAGGCAGTCTGATTATCCGCCTGCGCGGGAATGGGTATTTACTGTCGAGGCAACCGGCGTTACTGTAATACCATTGACAAAAAACGGGGCGGCATGATGAAAAAACCATGGCTTATCGGCGGTGCCGCGGTTGGTGGAATCATCCTTGCGGCGGGTGGCTATATTTTGCTGGGCAGCAATGGCACCATGCCTGCGGGTACTCCTGCGGCCATGGTGGTGGCCGATCCGGTGATCGCACCGGCACCGGAACCCACTACGCCAGGTGCGTCTCCCACCCCCGATCATGCGTATTACGAACGTTACCAGCAAACGGTAGACGAGCGCCAACGCCATGGCGATGTTGTGCCCACGACCGACCCGGTCGCCGCGCCGCGGAATGATACCGATGCCATGCAACAGCGAAGCAGCGGCGCCGCTGCTTCGAACGCTGTGGGAAGCCGACCGCCGATTGCGGGCAATCATGGGCAATCAGCCCCCGGCAGCAACGGCGGCGGCAGCGGGGCGGATGGTTCATCGGCGGGAGGCAGCGGTTCGGGCGCGAATGGCGGTGGTGCCGTTAATAACGGCACGGGCAATACCGATGCCGGCACCACCAATCAAGCTGGTTCCGATACGGGCAATGCCACCACCGGGGGGGGCAGCGGCACCGATACCGGCGTGTATTATCCCCCCACGTCGGCGGGCAGCGGCACGGGCGGTACATCGACGACGGCCGATCCCGACTGGCTGGAAGGCGGTGAACCCGAGCCTGAGCCGGTAACAAGCCAGCCCAGCCAACCCATTGGCGATAACGTTCCCGACAATACATTGGGCAGTGCGGCAATTATCAATAATTTCGATAACGTGACCGATAGCCCCACGCGGTGGAGCTTTTATGGTGGCACGGAATTCAGCGGCCCGGGTTATGCGATCACCGGGTCGGTGGCGGTACAGAATAATGGCCGCGGCGGGCAGGCGTTGACGCTGCAATACCAATCGGCCTGCACACCAAGCAGCAGCAAACTGGCTCCCTATACCTGCGCACGCTATGCCAGTGCGAACTGGTCGCTGCAAACACGCATTCCCGTGCCGCTGTCCAACCCGGCGCTGGTATTGATGGTTCGCAATGACGAAAAAACCCGCCTGAGCGGCATCCGTGTGCTCGATGCAACGAATGAAACCATTGCCTACACGGCTTCCGACATCAACATGAGCTTCGAAGCGCCTGCCCGTTCGGACTGGCGGGAATATTATGTGCCGATGAACAACTCCACCAATCATTGGGGGGGCGATAATGATGGCCAGATCACGAATTACATCAAAGAAATTCATTTCATCGTCACGCCGTGGTCTACCACCGTGCCGACACAGGGAAGCATCTCGATCGATGATATCCGCCTTGTGCAGAATTTTGCGCCCAGTGCCTATCTGCGCCAGAACCGACTGGCGGAAGCCACCACGGCACCCAGCCGCGCGTTATCGGCCGGGCTTGGTGTGGCGGGCGGCAACGTCAATGACGACACAATCAGCCGCGCTGCCGAGGCGGGATTTACGTTCCTGCGCAAGGATTTCTCCTGGACGGATAACGAGGTGATGCCGAACGTCTATGTCATCCAGAAAAAATACGACGATGTGGTCGATGCGGCGGCGGCCCGCGGGCTCGGGGTCATGTTTATCATGGATTACGGCAATGCGCGGCATGGCGGCGCCTATCCCAAAACGCAGGCAGATTATAATGCCTACGCCGATTTCGGGCAGACAGCGGCCAGCCATTATAAAAACCGGCAGGTTGCGTTCGAGCTGTGGAATGAACCCAACCTCACCTGGTCGGATACGTTTTTTGTGCCGCGCCAGCATTATGAGGGCATGCTGAAAGCCGCCATCCCGCGCATGAAAGCGGCCGCGCCCAACCTGCCGATTACGGTGGGCGGCATGACCATGTTCCTCGAAGACCAGTTTGCCTACATCAAGCAACTGGCGGATGCCAATGCCCATCAGGACGTGGAGGGGTTCGGCGTTCACCCCTATCGCAAGGTGCCGGAAACCGTGTTGTCGGATATGTATATGCTCGATAATTATATACCCGGTGGCTCGCCCACGCAGTGGTGGAATACGGAATGGGGCTACTCGACCTACGAGGATTATACCCACGCGAAGCTTGGCAATGGCGCGACCGATGCCGCGCGCAGCTTTCAGGCGCGCATGGCCGCGCGCACGCTGCTTGCTAACTGGCTGTATGGCTATCCGGTGAAAGTCTGGTACAGCCTGAAAGATCGCGGCACCAACCCGAATGAACGCGAGGATAATTTCGGCCTGCTGGATAATGCTGGAAATCCCAAGCCATCCTTCTACGCGGTGCGCACCTTAACCAATGCGGCCAAGAATCGCGTAAAACGCGGTATGATCGACCAGTTGCCGCCGGGTATCCATGCGGTGCGCATGGACGGGGCAAGCGATCGCGTGATTGTGATATGGAATACGGAGCCGACGTACAACGTGCCGGTGACATTCACCGCTTCCGGTCTCACGGCCATCACGGATATGCTGGGGCAGTCATTGCCGATGCAAATCGACGGGCAGAACCGCGCGAGTGTGACGTTGAACGAGGCCGCGGGGCCGGTTTACCTGCATTATTCGGGCACATGCACGCCAACCACCAGCGGCGATTGCCGCAAAATTTAGGGCCTGCAAGGAGAGGCACTCCAGGGTTATAAACCCCAAAGCGCCGCTCCCCCCGTTAACGGTTAGGCAGAACCAGTGACCGATACGTAGCGCTGATCATCGCAGACATAGACGACGATCGTGTCGGTGTAACCGAACAAAGTCTGAATCGCATTTTTGATGTACTCGTAAGTCGCATCAGCAAGGCCACTCAGCAGCAGGCAGAAACTTTTTCCATCCCGCGTCCGATCCACTCGCTCTTCCCAAGGTTCTGCTTGCAGAACATTGTCGAGGAGGGGAGTGACGCGTTCGTCAAAAAGTTGTGCTACGTTCATGCGTGGTACTCCATTTCAGACGTTGTGCCTCGATTGACATTAGCAACGTCTATGACTTCCTCCTGAATCAGCCCGATATTCCGGTTGTCCAAAAAAGAAGAAAAGTCACCTCCGACTATAGCGGGGAAATGTGACGGTTTGATGACGGCGAGGGGGAAAAGCGGAACGCGAGGAGGGATTCCCCAAGGCATGCGCCCCGAAAAATCCCTCCCCCCTTTCGGGTAGGAGATTACCCTTGTTGTTGCAGGCTGGCGGGTTCAACCGTCAGGATGCAGTCGGCCTTATAGCGACGCACCGAAAAGGGCTTTTGCATGTTGGCAATCGCACGATTCAGTGTTTGCATAATGAGGCCGTAATAGCTCTCAGGCATGCGCGGGGCAAACCTGAAAACAAGTCGCGCATTTCCGTCAATATTTCCGCCAAGGAAATATTCTTTCAACCCCGCCAGCAACAAATTAATGTTGCGTTTGCAGGTGGTTAAAAGGGTCTCAAGAAATGTGAGGTTCAATGGTAGTCTCCATAGACAGACGTTGTGCCCCCATTGGCATTAGCAACGTCTACGACTCCTCTTCTGAATCAGCCCGATATTCCGGTTGTCCAAAAAAGAAGAAAAGTCACAGGCATTCTAGCAGGCAAATGTGACAGTTTCATGGCAGGAACCTTGCATTTTCCTGCATCTGCGCCATATCGGGCAGGAACCGTTGGAGACGCCATGAACACGACCACCCAGGATAACCCCGAAACCCACAGCTTTGCCGCCGAAACCGCGCGCGTGCTGAATCTCATGATCCATGCGCTCTACACCAACCGCGATATTTTCCTGCGCGAGCTGATCTCCAACGCGTCGGACGCCTGCGACAAGCTGCGCTACGAGGCCCAGCAAAACAGCGCCCTGCTGGCCGACCAGCCCGAGCTTTCCATCGCCCTGTCGTTCGATGCGGTGGCGCGCACCCTCACCATCGCCGATAGCGGCATCGGCATGAGCCGCGAGGATCTGATCGCCCATCTTGGCACCATCGCCCGTTCGGGCACCGGCGAATTCCTGAACAACCTCTCTGGCGATGCGGCGAGCGACGTGAACCTCATCGGCCAGTTTGGCGTGGGCTTCTATTCGGCCTTCATGGTGGCCGACCGCGTGGCGGTGCAAAGCCGCAAGGCGGGCAGTGATGACGGCTGGATCTGGGAATCGCAGGGGCTGGGCAGCTACACCATCGCCCCCGCCGTTGCGCCGGTCGCGCGCGGCACGCGCATCATCCTGCATTTGAAAGACGATGCCGGCGAGTATCTCGACAAGCACCGGCTCGGCCATATCGTGTCCACCTATTCCGACCATATCGGTTTTCCCATTCGCCTGAGCGACGGCGAGGGCGCGGTGCAGACGTTGAACGAGGGCGCCGCGATCTGGACGCGCAGCAAAAGCGACATCACCGACGAGCAATACCAGGAATTCTATCGCCACGTGGCGCACAGCCCGGAGACGCCGTGGGCGGTCCTGCACACGCGGGCCGAAGGCGCGCTGGAATATACCTCGCTGCTCTACGTGCCCGGCATCAAGCCGTTCGACCTGTTCCACCCCGAGCGCCGCCGCCGCGTGAAACTGTATGTGAAGCGCGTGTTCATCGCCGACGAGGGCATCGACCTCGTGCCGCCGTATCTGCGTTTCCTGCGCGGGGTGGTCGATTCGGCGGATTTGCCCCTGAACATCAGCCGCGAAACGCTGCAGGCCTCGCCGTTGCTAGAAAAAATCCGCGATGCGATCACCGGCAAAGTGCTCGCCGAGCTGAAAAAACGCGCCGAGGGCGAGGATTACGCCAGTTTCTGGAACCATTTCGGCCCGGTGCTGAAAG
Source organism: Rickettsiales bacterium (assembly GCA_044341105.1). GTDB lineage: Bacteria > Pseudomonadota > Alphaproteobacteria > Rickettsiales > UBA3002 > QFOX01. The sequence continues at coordinate 19,704 of JBIISI010000025.1, forward strand.
AGGGGCTGTGCGAGGCGAACGCCCCGCGCGAAAAAATCCTCGATGCCTGCCGGTTCTATTCCACGCATGGCGAGGGCATGATTTCGCTCGCCGACTATATTTCCCGCATGCGCGAGGGGCAGGAGGCGATCTATTTCCTGACCGGCGACCATCTCGCCACCCTGCGCACCAGTCCGCAGCTTGAGGGCTTCAAAAAACGCGGCATCGAAGTGCTGCTGCTCGCCGACCATGTCGATGATTTCTGGGTCAACGTCACCACCAGTTACCAGGGCAAAAAACTGCGTTCGGTGGTGAAGGCCGGGGCCGATCTCGATGCCTTCGCCAGCGCCGAGGAAAAAGTCGAGGAAGAAAAAATCGAGCAAAGCGATGCCACCACCGCGCTGCTCGCCGCCATGAAAACGCTCTATGGCGAACGCGCGCGCGACGTGCGCACCACCCGCAAGCTGGCCGACACACCCATTTGCCTGAGCGTGGGCGAGGGCGATATGGACATGCGCATGGAGCGTTTTCTGGCCGACCACCAGCAATTGCCGGCGCGCATGGCGAAGATCGTCGAGATCAACCCCGCCCATCCGGTGATTGCGGCGCTGGCCGCCAAAGCCGCCGCCGGGCCGCTCGATGCGGCGGCGGAAGATGCGCTCTGGCTGCTGTTCGACCAGGCGCTGATTGCCGAGGGCGAGCCGGTCGCCGATGCTGCCAGCTTCGCCCGCCGCCTCGGCGCCTTCATGGCGCGGGGGCTTGCTTAGTTAAACACGTGATGATAATTTCGATCGATGAAAACGCACGGCTTCTCGCTCATCGAACTATCCATTGTCCTGGTGATCCTTGGGCTGCTTTCGGGGGGTATTCTGGCCGGGCAATCGATGATTCGTGCGGCTGAATTGCGTTCGGTAACCAGTGATTTCCAACGCTACTCCACGGCTACCTATAGTTTCCGCGACAAATATTTCGCCTATCCCGGTGACATGGCGGATGCGTTGCGCTTTTGGCCGAACTGCGCTGCCATCGGAACGAATGTCTGCTACGGCGATGGCGATGGAATGGTGGAAGATTCCCCCACCTCGGCGACCGGTTCGGAAGAAAAAGTGCGCGCATGGCAGCACTTCGCTTTCGCGGGATTGATTGAGGGAAGCTATTCGGGGGATTGGCCTGCGGCGGGGCCGGTCGTCCCCGGGCGCGATGTGCCCGCTTCAAAAATATCGCGTGGGGGCTATTGGTATGGCCTGCTGGTCAACCATTATGGAAAAACAGCGCAGGCGCTTGAATTCGGCGCAGCACGAACGGGGAATCACCAGCATCCTGCCGCGGGCATTCTGAGCCCGGAAGAAACCTGGAATATCGATATTAAGCTGGATGACGGGCTTGCAAGCCAGGGGAAATTCCTTGGGGTAGACGGGCTGGATCAAACGGGCTGTGTCGACGCTAGTCCTGTGTCCTCGGTGCTGACGGCCAATTATGTGCTGACCCAAACCGGGAAATATTGCCGGCCAATGTTCCTAATGCCTTAATGTGAGCAAAGAAAAAGGGCGCAAAAGCGCCCTTTTTAATGGCCCATTCAGCTCTAGGCGGGCTGGTCGGGGTAGAGATCGACTTCCAGCGTAGCGATCATGTCGCGCAGCTGCAGCTTGCGCTTTTTCATGCGCGCGAGGGTCAGCTCGTCGGCCATGCCCATCATGCTGTTAATTTCCTGGTCGAGTTGGCGGTGTTGTTCTTTCAACTCGTCTAGCTGCTTGAGCAGCACTACATCGTCATTCATCGTTACTTGCCATGGTGAAACGTACATTGCCGAGCCTTTTTTGATTTATTTTTTGTTCAAAACGGGCAGACATTAGCATAATTTTACGGGTGTTCCAAGTGAAATCCGCCTAAACTTTAGGCAAAGTGAACTGGCTGCCCGCTGGCACCGGTCGGCCTTGCAAAAACGCCGCAGCCGGTTGGCGGCCTTTGTTCGGGCGTTGCAGCTCGTTCAGGCGCAGGGCGGTGCCTTCGCCGCAATTCACCAGCAGCGCATCATCCAGCGTGCGGCCCGTCTCGCGGCCCGCATCGCCCGGCTCCAGCGCGGCAGCGAAGATTTTCAGCGGCTCGTCGCCCAGCATGGCCAGCGCGGCGGGGGCAGGGGTGAGCGCCAGAAGCTGGCGCAGCAGCACCGGCGCCGGTTGCGCGAAATCAAGCCACTGGTCGGCTTTCGTGAGTTTGGCGGCATAGGTGGGCTCGCCGTGCTGCTGGGTGCGCGTGGCGCTGGCCGCCTGTAGCTGGTCGATGGCGACCAGCGTGAGCGCCGCGCCGCGCAGGGCCATGGCTTCCTGCAACTGGCCGAAGCTGGTGCCGGCCAGCACCGGGTGTTGCTCGCGGATCAGCACATCGCCGGTATCGAGCCCCGCATCCATCTGCATGATGCAGCAGGCGGTGGTTTTGTCGCCCGCCATGAGCGTGCGTTGCAGCGGCGCGGCCCCGCGCCAGCGCGGCAAGTCCGACGGGTGGATATTGATGCAGCCCAGCCGTGGCGCATCGAGCACCGCCTGCGGCAGCAGCAGGCCATAGGCCGCGACCACCGCCAGATCGGCCCCAAGCTCGGCAAAGCGCGCTTGTTCCTCGGCGCTTTTCAGGCTGGTGGGGGTGAATACCGGAATGCCTTTTTCTTCGGCCAGCTGCTGCACCGGCGAGGCGGTGAGCTTCATGCCGCGCCCGGCGGGGCGAGGCGGCTGGCTATAGACGGCGCAGACATCGTGCCCGGCGGCAATGAGGGTGGAAAGGGTGGGCACCGCAAAGGCGGGTGTGCCCATGAAAATCACGCGCATGGGGTTATTCCTTTGGTGGCAGGCCGCTGCTACCCGCGCATTGCTGGCGGATGGTTTTCAGGCGGTTATCATCCTCGATCGTCCCCTTCGCGGTGAGGGCGAGGAATTCATCGTGCGGCATTTCCAGCATCAGCCGGCCAATAATGCATTGGCACGGCACAAACAGCTTGGGCCGGTAGCCCACGCAGCTTTGCATGAAAATCGGCACCGTATCGCGCGGCCAGAGCTTGTTGATGGGCGCGGCAGGCACCTGTGGCGCAGCAGGTGCTGCGGGGGTAGCGGCGGTGCTGG
>JBIISI010000092.1:0-6481 GCA_044341105.1 Rickettsiales bacterium
CATAAGGCAGCGTTTCCGGCGGGAAAACATAGCGCACGCGGTTCAGGAAATAGATGGCACGCACGATGAGCGAAAGAAGGATGGAGATCACCCAGATGACGGGTTTTTTCTTCAGCAGTTTTTTTGCGCTCATGCGGCGCCCTCGTGCAGGTGCTGCATGGTGCGGTAGGCCTCGCTACCCTGCAGCAATTCGTCGTGCGTGCCGGCATCGACGATGCGGCCCGCATCGAGCACCAGGATCTGGTCGGCGTGCTGGATGGTGGAAAGCCGGTGCGCGATGACCAACGTGGTGCGGTCTTTCATGAGTTCGGTCAGCGCTTCCTGCACGGCGCGCTCGGAGGCGGTATCGAGCGCCGAGGTGGCCTCGTCGAGCAACAGGATGGGCGCATTTTTCAAGATCGCGCGGGCAATGGAAAGCCGCTGGCGCTGCCCGCCCGAGAGCTTCACGCCCATGGGGCCGATGGGCGTATCGTAGCCCTGCGGCAGGGCCATGATGAATTCGTGCGCGTAGGCTTTTTTCGCGGCATCGATGATGTCGGTTTCGCTGGCGTCGAGGCGGCCATAGGCGAGGTTCATGCGCACCGTGTCGTCGAACAGCACCACTTCCTGGCTGACCAGCGCGAAGGCGTTGCGCAGGCTTTGCAGCGTGACGGTGCGGATATCCTGCCCATCGACCGCGATGCTGCCGGCGCTCACGTCGTAGAAGCGTTGCAGCAGGTTCATGATGGTGGTTTTGCCCGAGCCGGACGCACCGACCAGCGCCACGATTTTTCCCGCGGGCACGGTGAAGCTCAGATGTTCGATGCCGCCATGGCCCTCGCCGTAGCGGAAGCTGACATCGGTGAAGGCGATTTCGCCGCGGCTGGTCACCAGTGGTGTCGCAGCCGGGGCGTCTTGAATGTCGGGCACGCTGTCGAGCACATCGAAGAAGCGGGCGGCGGCGGCCATGCCTTCATGCAATTGGGTGTTGAGGCCCGCCAGGGCTTTCACCGGGCGATAGGCCATCACCATGGCGGCGATGAAGGAGGTGAATTCGCCCGCGCTTGGGCCGCCGTGATGGATGGCGCTGTAGCCGCTATACCACAACACCACCGACATGGCGGCGGTGCCGACCAGCGCGACGATGGGGCTCGCCATGGATTGCGTGCGCGCGGCGCGGTAATAGAGCTTAAACAGTTTGCGGATAGTGTCGCGCGCGCGCTCGGCTTCGTATTCCTCGCGGCCATAGGATTTCACCACTTTCACGCCCTGGAAAATGCCGTCGAGCTGGGCGGTGAAATCGGCGAGTTGGTTCTGCGTGGCGTCGGCCACTTTGCGCATGCGCTTGCCCAGCCGCGTGATGGGCAAAATGGCGAAGACGAGGATGAGCACAGCGAGCAGCGACATCTGCCAGCTTTGCCACACCATCAGCCCGCCGAGGAACAGCATGGTGCAGCTTTCCTTGATCACACCGGTGAAGACCTGGCTCACCGATTGGCGCATGAGCATGATATCGTTGGTGAGCCGCGAGATAAGGCGGCCCGAAGACTGGTCGTGAAACAGCGCGAGGTCGGAATGGATGAGCTTGCGGAACAAATCGACTTGCATGTCGCTCACCACGCGCTGGCCTACATATTTCAGCGCCAGCATCTGCCCGTAATCGCCCGCCGAATTGAGCAGGCCGAGCACCACGAACCCGAGTGGCACGAGGTAGAGCAGCATCTGGTTTTTCTTGACGAAGATCTCGTCGATCATCGGCTCGAGCAAATAGGCGTTGGCGGCGGTGGTGGCGGCAACCACCAGCATGCACACGCCCGCCAGCATGAGGATATGTTTGTAGCGCAGGATGTAGCTGCGCGTGAGGCGGCGGTATAAGGTGGAGGAGCGTTCGGCCATCAATTGCCTGCCACGGTCATGTCGGGGATAAGCAATGTTGGCACGTTGGTGCCGTAGCGGAATTCGAGGTCGTCGGCCATCTGCCATTGCGCGTAAATGTCGCGCAGGTTTCCGGCGATGGTAATTTCGCTGACCGGGAACAGGCGCTCGCCGTTTTCCACCCAGAAACCGCTCGCCCCCACCGAATAATCGCCGGTGATGAGGTTGGTGCCGTGGCCGATGGTTTCGGTCACGTACAGCCCGCTTGGCACGCTTGCGAGCAGGGCCTGCGCGCTGATGTCGCCGGGGGCGAGGTAGAGGTTGGTGCTGCTGGCATAGGGCGCGGAAGACAGGCCGCGCAACGCATGGCCGTTGGTTTGCAGGCCCAGCTGGCGGGCGCTGCGGCAATCGAGCAGCCATTGCTGCAGCACGCCGCCTTCGACCATCGTTTGCGTGGTGGCGGCGATGCCCTCGGCATCGAACGGGTGCGAGCCGAGGCCGCGCGGCAGCAACGGATCGTCGATGATGTGGGTGCCGGCGGCGAACAACGCGGTGCCCATGGCGTTTTTCAAAAAGCTGGTGCCGCGCGCAATGGCCGGGCCGGTAATGGCCTGCGCGAACGCACCGAGCAATTGTTTGCCCGCGCGCGGGTCGAAAAAGACCGGGCAGCGCTGCGACGGGATTTTGCGCGGCGCAAGCCGCGCCAGTGCGCGCGCGGCGGCGCTGGCACCAATGGCATCGGCAGCGGGCAAATCGTCGAACACGGTTTTGGTCGCGTAATCGTAATCGCGCTCCATGCCCTCGCCCTGCCCGGCAATCAACGAGCAGGAGATCGAACTGTGCGTGTTGCGATAGCGGTGGGCGAAGCCGTGGCTGGTGACCAGCGCCACCTCATTACGGCCATGGCTGGCATCGGCCCCTTCGGAATTGGTGATGCCGCTCACGCTGCGGCCCGCTTCCTCGCAGGCGCGGGCGAGCTGCTGGAGCTGCTCCATGCCGGGCTCGAAATCATCGTGCGTTTCGACCGTGGGAAGTGCTCTGGCGAGCAGCGCCTCCTCGGCCAGCCCGGCGAAGGGATCGGCCGGGGCGGCGCGGGCGATGGCGACCGCCGTTTCGGCCAGTTGCTGCATGGCGGCGGGCGACAGGTCGGAGGTCGAGAGCGTGGCGCAGGCCTGCCCGACAAACACGCGCAGGCCCAGCCCGCGCGATTCGGCGCGTTCGATGGTTTCCGGCGCGCCGTGGCGGATGCCGGCGTTCATGTCGGTGCTGGCGATGACGATCGCATCGGCGCTGGTGGCGCCTGCTTGCTGGGCCATGCGCACGGCCTGTTCGGCGTGGTTCAGTAACTCGCTCATGCGCGGCTCGTGTAAAGCTGGTAGAGGGCGATGGCCGCCGCGTTGCTCACGTTCAGGCTTTCCATGCGCGCATCCATCGGCAGCTTGGCCAGCTCGTCGCAGGATTCAACGGTAAGGCGGCGCATGCCTTTGCCCTCGGCCCCGAGGATCAGCACGGTTTTTGCGCCGGGTTTAATGGCGGCGAGCGATTGCTTTGCCGTGCCATCGAGCCCGATGACCCACCAGCCTTCGTCTTTCAGGGTGCGCAGGGCGCTAGCCAGATTGGTGACGCTGATGCGCGGCACCAGATCGACCGCACCGCAGGCCGCTTTGGCCAGCACGGCGGTTTCCGGGGCGCTGTGGTCTTTCGGGGTGATGACGGCGAGCGCGCCGAACGCCGCCGCCGAGCGCAAAATCGCGCCGACATTGTGCGGATCGCTCACCTGATCGAGCACCAGCAGCGTGCCGCGCTCGCGGTGCAGCACGTCTTCCAGCACCAGCGTGGGCATGGGGGCGACCAGCGCCGCGATGCCCTGATGCACCGCATCGCGGCCCAGCAGGTTGTCCATCTCGCGGGCGGGCATGGTTTGCACCTCCGGCAGCTTGCGCGGCAGTTGCAGGCGCGGGGCGGCCGCCTCGCTCGCGATAATGCGGCGCACCGGGCGTTCGGGGTTGGCGAGCGCCGCTTCCACCGCGTGCCAGCCATAGATCCAGTAACTGCCGCTGGTGTCGCGCGCAGGCGCGTTCGCGGTGGCGCGTGGATGGGGCTTGTTCGGTGCGGGCAGCGAAGGGCGTTTTTGTTTCGACATGCAGGCTATCTAGCGCAGCAAGCCCCGAGTTTCCAGTACAAACCAAGCTGGCCGGGTGTTATTGCGCCGTCGGTTTGGTGGGGGCGCTCGGGCTGCTGACCACCGGGGCGACGGGGGCGGCCACCGGCTCGCCACCGCCCAGGAACTGGTTCAGTTTCTCGTTCAGGTTGCCTTTGTTGAGGAAGCGGTTAAGCATTTGCTGTTGCTGGGTCTGCGCTTCCTCGCGGGTGATTTTGCCATCGTGGTTGCTGTCGCCGGCGTTGAATTGCTGCTCGGCCTTGGCGAGGAATTCGGCGCGGGTGACCACGCCGTCGTTGTTCGTGTCGGCTTCGGTGAACAGTTTGTTCACGCCAAGGTCAATGCCGCCGCCCTGCTGGGCGAGCGCGGGGGTGGCAACAAGGGCGAGGGCGCAAATGAGAAAACGCATGGGTTACTCCTTATGGTCGTGGGCATGTTCCACGTCGGGGTGAATGATGATGTCGGCGCCGGGGAAGGCCTCGGCGAGTTTTTTCTCCAGCGCGTCGGTGATGTCGTGCGCGTCGCGGAAGCTCAGGCTGCCCGGCAGGTCGATATGCATCTGCACGAACGGCTTGGTGCCGGAATAGCGGGTTTTGAACTGGTGCACGCCGCGGATTTCCGGCTGGCTTTTCACCAGCGCGATGATCTTGTCTTTTTCCGCCTGCGGCATTTCGCGATCCATGAGGTTGTTGAAGGCACGGATGCCAATGGAGCGTGTCGACCATAAAATAGCGATAGCGATGACGATGGCAAAGGCCGGATCGGCCCACCGCCACCCCATGCGCACGGAGAGGAACAGCGCGGCGATCACCCCGAGATTGAACGCGACATCGCCCACGTAATGCATGCGGTCGGCGGCGACGATGAGCGAGCCGGTGCGCCGCGCCACGATGGTCTGGAACGTGACCAGCGCCACGGTGAACAGCATGGCGATGCCTGACACCCAGATGCCGATTTCTTCGTGCGCCAGCGGCTGCGGGTTGGCCAGCCGCTCCACCGATTGCAGGATGATGAGCAGCATGCCCGCCGCAATAAACGCCGCCTGCGCCAGCCCGGCAATGTCTTCAATCGCGCTATGGCCAAAGCGATGGTCGTCGTCGGCGGGTTTCAGCGCATAGCGCAGCGCGACCATGTTAATGCACGAGGTAATGACATCGAACAGCGAATCGGTGAGCGAGGAGAGCATGGCGAGCGAGTCACTCAGCCACCAGGCGACCAGCTTACCGCCCATCAGCGCCATCGCCATGGCGACCGAGGCGTAGCTCGCCACGCGCATCAGGCGCTGGTGCGCCTGCGGCACATGGTGGTCATGGTCGTGCGCGTGGTCGTGGTGATGGAAATGGAATCCGGACATACACATCCCGTGGCGTTTTGGAGCGGGCGATGGGAATCGAACCCACGTATGCAGCTTGGAAGGCTGCCGTTCTACCATTGAACTACGCCCGCGCTTTGGGCGTTCTTAACAGGATTCTTCGCGGAATCAACGGATGTTCTTTTCGGTGGCATCGCGGCTATGCGCCGGGATCTGCCGTGCAACAAACGGGCCGCACCACGGGGGCATGGCGGATCCCGGGATAAACCCGGGATGACAGCAGGCAGGGGCGTGAATTTTGGTTGCGAGTCGCCCACAACTCCTCTAAATAGCGGCCATCTTACGCGCTGGAGCGCAGGTGCGCGCGCTGTAATTTATTCAAATTTAGGAGTTTACTATGGCTAAGGAAAAGTTTGATCGTTCCAAACCGCACTGCAACATTGGGACGATTGGTCACGTGGATCACGGGAAGACGTCGTTGACGGCTGCGATTACGATGGTGCTTGCGAAGCAAGGCAAGGCGCAGGCGAAAGGCTATGCGGACATTGACGCGGCGCCGGAAGAGAAAGCGCGTGGGATTACGATCAACACGGCGCACGTTGAGTACGAGTCGGACAAGCGCCACTATGCGCATGTGGATTGCCCTGGCCACGCGGATTATGTGAAGAACATGATCACGGGTGCGGCGCAGATGGACGGCGCGATTCTGGTGGTGAGCGCGGCTGACGGCCCGATGCCGCAGACGCGCGAGCACATTCTGCTGGCGCGCCAGGTTGGCGTTCCCGCGATTGTGGTATTCCTGAACAAGTGCGACATGGTGGAAGACAAAGAGCTTCTGGAGCTGGTGGAGATGGAAGTGCGTGAGCTTCTGTCGAAATACGATTTCCCGGGCGACACGATTCCGATCATCCATGGTTCGGCACTGTCGGCGCTGGAAGGCAAGTCGGACGGGTTCGGCGAAGAAGCGATCCTGAAGCTGATGGACGCGGTGGACGAGTACATTCCGCAGCCGGAGCGCATGATGGACAAGCCGTTCCTGATGCCGGTCGAGGACGTGTTCTCGATTTCGGGTCGTGGTACGGTGGTGACCGGTCGCGTGGAGCGCGGCCAGGTGAAAGTGGGCGAGGAACTGGAAGTCGTGGGTATCCGCGACA
>JBIISI010000103.1:0-4511 GCA_044341105.1 Rickettsiales bacterium
CGCGTTTTGCAGATGGCGCAGACCAAACTGCAAAACGCGCTCGATGCGGCGGGGCTGGCCGCCGGGGCCACCGTCAACAGCGCCGACCTGACGGCGGAAGTGACCAAATACCTCAACGTGAATTTCACGCAGGGCACGCTCGGGGCCACCATCACGGATGTCGATCCGGTGCTGAGCGAGGATGGCAAATTGTTGCAGGTGACGGCCACCGCCAGCATGCCCACCAGCTTCATGCAGATTTTCGGCCACCGCACCATGGATCTGCGCGCCTACACCGAAGTGACGCGCAGCAACAAGGGCATGGAGCTTGCCATGGTGCTCGACATTACGGGGTCGATGGCGGGCAGCAAGCTGACCGCGCTGAAACAGGCCTCGAACGACCTGCTCGAGATTCTGTTCGGGCCGGGCCAGAACACGGCGGAGAATCTCTGGGTGGGCATGGTGCCGTTCAGCATGGGCGTGAATGTCGGCCCCGGCCACACCGACTGGCTGGACGCCGCCGATTACGCCACGCTCGATTGGGGCACCACCAGCTGGCGCGGCTGCACCGAAGCGCGCTGGACCGCCGGGCGCGACCTGACCGATGCCACACCGGCGGTGGAACAATTCAAAGCCTATTACTGGCCCGACGACAGCAATAATGACTGGAAAAATACCACCACGAACACCAGCAGCACCACGACCAGCACGACGTTGTGCGGACCGGGTAATATTAACACCTGCCGCTGCGTGGGCAGCGGTTCGGGCAACCAGCCCTGCGGTTGCAGCACCAGTGGCGATACGCAAACCTGCATCAGCTGCAGCGGCAATTCCGCCAATCGCCAATGCGCGCGCGAGGAGACGGTGACAACCACCACCACGACGACCAACTACACGATCAACAGCAGCCGCGGGCCGAACACCTATTGCCCCACCAGCCCGGTCACGCTGCTGACCAACCAGCGCCCGACATTGACCAGCGCCATCAGCAGCCTGAGCGCGGTGGGGGGCACGCATATCCCCGTGGGGGCGGTGTGGGGCTGGCGGCTGCTCAGCCCCAGCTGGCGCGGGCTATGGGGCGGCACCATGAACGCCAACGACCTGCCGCTCGATTACCATTCCGACCTCATGATCAAGGCCATGATCCTGATGACCGACGGCGAGAACACGATGTATTCCACGTCGGACGGGGCGTATGGTTACACGCCGCAGAACCATGTGGGCATGACCAGCACGCCCTACACCGACAGCAAGGCGGCAACGAAACTGAACGAGAAGCTTTCCGCCATCTGCACGAACATGAAGCAGCAGGGCATTATCATCTACACCGTGGTGTTCGACCTGAATAGCAGCACGGTAGGCACCATGATGCGCAACTGCGCCACCCAGCCCGATTACTATTTCAATTCGCCCGATGCCGATGCGCTGAAACGCGCCTTCCGCACCATTGGCGACAGCCTGGCCAATCTGCGCATCAGCAAATAAGGGAAATGGTGCCGGTTGAGGGGATTGAACCCCCGACCTTCGGTTTACAAAACCGCTGCTCTACCGCTGAGCTAAACCGGCACGTGCGGGCGACTCTAATGCAAGACGCGGCGACGCACAAGCCATGCAAGTGCGGGTTTTTGGTGTGCCCCGTCGAGAATGAGTGGTGCCCCCGAAGCATGAGGATACTGCCTGCTTTTCCTTCCCGTCATTGCGAGAAGCGAAGCGACGCGGCAATCCAGAAGCGTCCCCACAACAAGCGGAAGCTTCTGGATTGCTTCGCTGCGCTCGTAATGACGGGGGGTGGGGTAAGCCCCACTGGCAATGTTCAGCGAGCCGCTACTTCCCGTATTCGCCGCTTTTGAGCCAGGGACGGTGGTTCATGGGTTTGCCGAAATAGTAGCCCTGCAACTGGTCGACACCCAGTTCCATCAGCATTTTGGCGATCTCGCCGTTTTCCACGAATTCCGCCACCGAGGTGAGGCCGAAGCCGCGCGTGAAATCGAGCAGGGTTTTCACGAAAAAGCGGCTGTCGGCGTTGTCGGTCAGGTCCTTGATGAAGCTGCCGTCGATTTTTACCATGTCGAGCGAGAGCGATTTCAGCTGGCGGAAGCTAGTGTAGCCCGAGCCGAAATCGTCGAGCGCGATCAGCGCGCCGGTGGTCTGCACTTCGGCGCAGAAATAGGCCATGTGTTTCAGGTCGCGATGCATCGCGGTCTCAGTGATCTCGACGATCAGGCGCGAGCCGATATCGGGTGTCTGGTCGACCGAATCTTTCAGCAGGGCCAGCCATGACGGGTCCTGCGTGGTCATGTTCGAAACGTTGAGCGCCAGCATCACGTCGCTGTCCTGGCGCAGTTCGTGCACCACTTTCTCCAGCACCAGCTTGTCGATCATGGGCATGAAGCCCATTTTCTCGGCAATGGGGATGAGCGTGCCCGCCGAGCTGATTTTGCCGTCTTCCGAGAACAGGCGAAGCAGCGCCTCGTAATGCGCGACAGCGCCGGTTTTGCTGTTAATCACCGGCTGGTAGGCAAGCTTGATGCGCCCTTCCTTCACGGCCTGGCCGAGATAGTTGGCGAGGCCCATTTCCTCGCGCTGTTCGGCGCCGGAGATGTCTTGCCGCAGCTGGTCTTCCTCGTGCGATTCGGTGAGGGCAACCAGCGTGCGGGCGAGCAATTCCTCGGCGGTGCCGTGCGTGTCGGGCAGCATATGGTAGGCGTAGGAGCTCAGGCAATGCAGCTCGCCGTAGCGCGAACTGTAGCTGTAGGCACGGATGGCATCTTCGATGGTGTGGCACCATTCGCTGACCTGCCGCTGCAGCTTGCCCTGCATGAGGATGCCGAACTGGTCGCGCTGCACGCGGGCGATGAGCGCGCCTTCGGCGCGTTCGCCGATCGCCTGCTCGATTTCTTTCATCACCGCTTCGGCGACCGCCATTGAATAGCCGCTCATGATCATGGGCAGGTTGTCGATGGAAAAGAGGATCAGCGCGCTGGTCGTGCCGTTGGTGCGGGCATCGTCCTCGAGCTGCTTCAGCGCGTCGATAAAGCCGTGCGGGTAGCCGCAGGTGCCCAGCGCCGAAGGGGCGGGGGTAGCATCGGTATGCGAACGCCAGAACACGCGAAAAAGATCCTGCAGCTGGGAAAACAAAAATTTATCCTAAATCCTATCTTCCTAAGAAATCGTTACCAAGCACGACGCTATTTCATGAAAATACCATGCGCATAATCCTGCCCATCTGCGGCAGGAATACGACAGCTTGGGTTCTGCTTATGCGTGAACGGTGGGTAGCAGGCCGCCAAAGCGCGCCGCCAGCAGGCCAAGGGTGAGGGCGAGGCCCAGCCACTGGTTGCTGCGAAACAGCGCGCCGGGCGGGCGCGTGCGGGCCTTCAAATGCCGGCGCTGCCACACCATGTGCAGGCCGACCGGCACCAGCCCGACATAATAGGCCGTGGGCATGGAGGCCAGCCACCCGGCCAGCACCAGCAGGGCCAGCATGGCACCGTAGCAGGCATCGACGAAGCGGGGCACGTGATTGCCCAGCCGCCGGGCGGTGGAGCGGATATTGGCTTTGCGGTCGTCTTCCACGTCCTGCAGGGCGTAAATCGTATCGTAGCCCAGCGTCCAGAACATGCAGGCGGCGTAGAGCGCGAGCGGGGCGGGCGCAAGGGCAGCCCCGGCCGCCAGCCAGCCCATGAGCGCCCCAAGGTTGAAGGTGAGCCCCAGAAACAGCTGTGGCCACCAGGTGATGCGTTTCATCCACGGATAGGCGGCGATCATGGGCAGGGCGAGCAGCGCCGCGCCCAGCACCGACGGCGGGAATTGCAGTGCCACCCACAGTGCACCAAGCAGCAGCACCACCAACAGCACCCACGCATGCCATAGCGGCATGGCCCCGCTGGCGAGCGGGCGGGTGCGGGTGCGTGCCACCTGCGCGTCGAGCCGCCGGTCGGCCATGTCGTTCAGGATGCAGCCCGCCGAGCGGGTGAGCAGCGCGCCGAGCAGCAAAAGCGGCAGCGCATCGAACACGGGATGGGGGGCAAGCAGCAGGCCCCACGCCGCGGGGAAAAACAGCAGCCAGGTGCCGATGGGCTTTTCCAGCCGCATGAGGGCGATATAGGGAGCGATGCGCATGCGGCTGGCTTTACTGCATGCGGCCGGTTGTGGAAAGGGCTTTGCAGTTCGCGCCGCGGCGCTATGATGGGGCCATGCAGCCCGCTCCCCGTTATCGCCTCGCCATTTCCCAGCCGCTTCGGGCGGGCGGCGAACTGCGGTTCGAGGGCAATGCCGCGCATTACCTGAGCAGCGTGGTGCGCCAGGGGGTGGGGGCCACGGTGGCGCTGTTTAACCGCACCGACGGCGAATGGATCGCGGAAATTACCGCCATCGAAAAACGCCGCGTGCAACTGCGTGTGGTGGCGCAACGGCGCGCACCCAGCGCCGCGCTCGATGGCTGGGCGATCTTCGCACCGATCAAGGGCGGGCGGCTGGAAACCATCATCGAGAAAGCGACCGAGCTGGGCATGGGCGTGCTGCAGCCGGTG
>JBIISI010000044.1:0-17976 GCA_044341105.1 Rickettsiales bacterium
GCTCACCCAGCGCACGATTGTCGACAAAGTAAACATCGAGCGCGCCGAGGCCATTGCCCGCGAAGCCGCCGAACAATGCGAACGCACCGACTGGCCCGACATTCGCGCGCCGCTAAAGCTCGCCCGCCTGCTGGGCGACTGGCCCGCCGACCGCCTGCTGGTCTATGGCGACGAAAGCGGCGCCGGCGTGCCGATAAGGGATTTATTAAGTGGGCACCTGCGGTGCCGTGAAGGGGCTGCATCCCCTACGCCCGCGGATGCGGGCTTACCCCTCCCGCTTCGCGGCTCGCGCAGCTTCGGCGCTACGCAGGACGCGACAACAACAGTAGAAACACCGCAAAAATTCGCTATTCTTACGGGGCCGGAGGGGGGGTTCACCCCCGAGGAATTCGTGATGCTGCGCCATTGCAAGCAGGCGCGCGGGGTTTCTTTGGGGCCGCGCATCTTGCGCGCCGACACGGCGCTCATTACATTGGCGGCCTTGACCGCGAGCGCGTGGGGTGATTGGCACCTTGCCCCCCGGTTCGAAGGAGCCGACGCATGAACCAGCCCGCCCTTGCTAGCGCCACGCCCCCTGCCGTGCTCGCCGCCCTGCGCACCCTGCTTGCCAACCGCAGCGATGAAATCACCGCGTGGATGGATGCGCGGCGCATGGAATCGGGCGCGCCGTTTTATTCGTCGGTCGATCTGCGCCATGCGGGCTACAAGCTCGCGCCGGTCGATACCAATTTGTTCCCCGCCGGCTTTAACAAGCTGAGCAGCGCCGCGCGCCAGCGCGCCAGCCTGCACGCCAAAGCGCGGCTGAACCGTTGCACCACCCCTATCGAACGGGTGCTGCTCATTCCGGAAAACCACACGCGCAACCAGGGCTATCTCGATAACCTCGCGGCGTTGCAGGCCGTGCTGAAGGGGGCAGGTGCCGAGGTGGTGATCGGAAGCTTAGCCGCCGAGGCGGGCGCGCCCATCGCCCTCACCGCCAGCGATGGCACGGCGCTGCTGCAGCAACCGCTCACGCGCGCAGGCAGCAGCCTGCGCACCGAATCGGGCTTTGTTCCGCAGCTGATCGTGCTGAACAACGACCTCACCTCGGGCCTGCCGGAGCTGCTGCGCGGGGTGGCGCAGCCCATCCAGCCGCGGCCAAGCCAGGGCTGGCACCGCCGCCGCAAATCCATCCATTTCGAAGCGTATGACAAACTTGCGCGTGATTTCGCCGAAGCATTCGCGATTGATCCGTGGCTGATCTCCAGTGAATTCCACAAATGCGGCCTCGTCAATTTCGGTGAGCGCAAGGGGCTCGAATGCGTGGCCATGGGCGTGGAGAAAGTGCTGCACAAAGTGCGCGCGCATTACGCCGAATACGGCATCACCGACACGCCGTATGTCTATGTAAAGTCCGACGCGGGCACGTATGGCATGGGCATTATGACCGTGCGCTCGGGCGAGGAGATGCTGGAGCTGAACAAGAAAAACCGCAACAAGATGAACGTCATCAAAGAAGGCGTGCAATCGACCGAAGTGGTGATCCAGGAAGGCATCCCGACCATCGACCGCATCGACGGCGCACCGGCTGAGCCGATGCTGTACCTCATGGATGGCCACGCCGTGGGCGGCGCCTACCGCGTGAACCGCGAGCGCGACGGCGAAGGCAATTTGAACGCCACCGGCATGGAATTCGTCGGCATGTGCGACGAATCCGAGCAGGGCCCGGCGAAGATGCTGCAGGGCGATTTCGGCGCGCTGGGCCTGATTGCCGAGCTCGCCAGCCTCGCCGCCCCGCGCGAGGAATACGGCGAGGGCTATTCGATTTAGGGGAAAGAGAGAGAGAAGGAAGAGAGGAGCGCCTCCGGCGCAGAGAAAGAGCATGCAGGAAAATCTCTCTTCTCTCTTCTCTCTCTTATCTCTCTCTTATCCCCCTCCCTCTAACCACTTGCCCTGCGGCATTTGCCGGTAGCTCAGCGCTTCGGAAAGATGCAGCGTGGTGATCGCTTCGCTGCCCGCCAGATCGGCGATGGTGCGCGCCACGCGCAGCACGCGTGTGAGGCCGCGCATGGAAAGATGCAACTGCTTTGTCGCATGCTCGACCAGCGCCAGCCCCGCCGCATCGAGCGGTGCAACCTGCTGCAGCGCGTCGCCGCCCACATGGGCGTTGGTCGCCGCGTCGATGCCCAGATGGGCAAAGCGCGCCTGCTGGCGGGTGCGGGCCTGCGCCACCCGCGCGGCGATAGCGGCGCTCGGTTCGGCCTTGCCCTGTTGCAGCATCGACAGCGTATCCATCGCCGGGACTTCGACCGTCATGTCGATGCGATCCAGCAGCGGGCCGGAGAGTTTGCCCTGATATTCCGCCCCGCATTTGGGCGCTTTGCTGCAGGCGCGCGCCGCGTCGCCCAGATAGCCGCAGCGGCACGGATTCATGGCGGCAATGAGCTGGAACCGCGCCGGGTAGGTGACATGCGCCGCCACGCGCGCGACGGAGATGCTGCCGGTTTCCAATGGCTGGCGCAGCGCTTCGAGCACGGGGCGGGGGAATTCGGGCAGCTCGTCGAGGAACAATACGCCATGATGGGCGAGCGAAATTTCGCCGGGCACGGCGCGTTTGCCGCCACCCACCATGGCGGGCATGGAGCTGCTATGGTGCGGGTCGCGGAAGGGGCGGGTGGCGGCAAACCCACCCTTCACCAGTTTGCCCGCGACCGAGGCGATGAGGTTGCTCTCCAGCATTTCTGCCGCGCTCATGGGCGGCAGGATGCCGGGCAGGCACGCCGCCAGCATGGATTTGCCCGAGCCGGGCGGCCCAATCATGAGCACGTTATGGCCACCGGCGGCGGCGATTTCCATGGCGCGCTTGGCCAGTTGCTGGCCGCGCACTTCGGCAAAATCCGGCCCGCGATGGGCCATGTCCATGCCGCGCGCGGTGGGCGGGCTTAGCACCTGCGTGCCCTTGGCGTGGTTCGCCAGCGCCAGCAGCGAGGCGGGGGCCAGAATGTCGAGATCCCCGGCGAAGGCGGCTTCCGGCCCGTTGCCTTCGGGGCAGATGAGCCCCCGGCCCTGCGCCACGGCAGCGAGCGCGGCGGGCAACACGCCGGCCACTTCCTGCAAGCGGCCATCGAGCGCCAGCTCGCCCAGCGCGACATGGTTGGCTACCGCGTCTTCCGGCAGAAAATGCAGCGCCACCAGCAGGCCGAGCGCGATCGGCACGTCGAAATGCGAGCCTTCTTTCTGCACGTCGGCGGGGGCCAGATTCACGAGGATTTTCTTGGCGGGCAGCGCCACGCCCATGCTGGCCAGTGCCGCGCGCACCCGCTCGCGCGATTCGCGAATGGCGTTATCCGGCAAGCCCACGATGGAGAAGCCCGGCAGCCCCGACCCCAGATGTACCTGCACCTCGACGGGGATGGTTTCGATGCCTTGGAATGCCACGGTATGGATGCGGGTGACCATAGGGCTTGCTTATAAATGCCGCATGGCAACTTTGCCAAATGCTTTTCGCTGTCATCGCGGGACAAGCCCGGGATGACAGAAGCAAGGATGCTGGATGACAAAAAAGGGCGTGCCCCTCTTTCCGAAGAAAGAAGAACACGCCCCCGTGGTGCGTCGTCGCACTCCCAAATGGCGAGGGAGTTAGACGTTCACCGCCTTCATGGTGGTATGCGGGTCGATGCCAGCCGAGCCGCCGCCAGGGCTGATCAGCGCGGTTTCTTCGATGCCGCTGAACTCGCCCGTGATAAAGGCGCTCCCACCATCACCGCGAACAGAGAAAGAACCAAACGTCTTCATGGTACGTCTCCATAGTAGGCCCGTTTGCAAAAGCGCGTGTGGGCCATACACACTGGTCGAGATTTCCTTGTGCCTGAGAATGGTCAACCAAAGAAAATCAGTAACAGTCCGCGCACTAAAGCAGGCCGATGCATAAGAAGCATGTGAAGATTCGATGACAAAAAAAAGGGAGTCCGATTCCCGAAGGAAAAGGACTCCCCCAACGGTTACCCCGTTGTTTTCCTCGCCGTTGGGAATGAACCCAACATCTCACGAAGCGAGGATGCGACGCGCTAGCCGAGGCTAACGTTGGTTGAGCCGTCGCCGCTCATGTTGCAGTGGCCGGCTGGTCACATCGATTCGGTGGAAATCCGGTGTTCGGAGAATCCGCCGTCGATAACTTCCTGCGTGCCGCTGCGCCCGTGGCCCTGGTCATGTCCGATGTTCGCTGCGAGTGCGAGTGCGTCGGTGCTGACGTGGACCGCGGGGTCCGTGGGGGTTGAAGATACACGCATTGTACGTACTCCTTCTTACTCACGAAAGATGCATAAGCTGCACCATGCTAATTGCCGGAAATTCATATCCAAAGGATTCAGTCTGATCAAAAACGACCACTTAAACCCAGCACAATTGCCGCGTTTAAACCACAGCCACCCATAAGCGTCATGTGAAGATTCGATGACAAAAACGGTGTTTTGCGCTAGGGGTGGCAGAAAAAGGGCCGTTCCTAACGGGTTAGCAAGGTTTTGTTCATCCTTCTTTAACCCCCGGATGGCATGGTGCAGGCTGAGACAGAGTATGAGCACCGAACGCACAGCCCCAAAAACCACGCCCGCCGCGGCCCGCAGCCGGCGGCCCAAGGCGCGCACGCTGATTGCCTTCTCGGCGCTGATTATGCTGCTGTTCTGCTCGTTCGTCGCCTATCAGGCCAGCAAGGCCTATGAGCACGCGATCGAAGAGGGCAAGGAAAACGCCGCGCGCCTCACCGGCATTGTCTCCGACCAGGTGGAGCTGACATTCCTAGCGGTCGACCTCACGCTGCGGCGGGCGGTTGAGCGGCAATATTTCAACACCATGTTCGGCGGCAACCTGCCGCGCGATATCGAAAACAACTTCCGCCTGTGGGTGGAAGAAACCCCGCAGATTGCGGCGCTGATGCTGGTGAACGAGCGCGGGGTGATCGAAGTGGCGGCCAACAAGCCGGGCTACGACCAATGGTATAATTACGCCGATTCGTTGCGCCGCGACCCGGCCTTCAAGTCGCTGAAAGACGAGGCCGAGCGGAATTACTATATCGGCCAGCAGCGCACCGGCAGCGCCGAGCACCCGCAGCTGATCGTGATGAGCCGCCGCATTAACCGGCTGGACGGCAATTTCGGTGGGGTGATCATCGCCGCGCTCGACCCGCGTTTTTTCAGCGATTTCTTCCGCAGCGTGGAAGGCGGCACCCACCGCTTCATGTCGTTGATGCTCGATGACGGCACGGTGCTTTACACCGGGCCGAACGAAACCAGCAGCGACGAAGACGTGGTGCTGGATTTCATTGCCGATCACGCGCAGGACCACGCCATGCCGCAGCAGATCGTGGCCGAAACGCAAAGCTTCGGTGATTCGGTGAAGATCTATTCCTACATCGCCATGAAGAACCTGCCGGTGCTGACGGCGATCGTGATCGACGAGGACGATTTCCTCTCGAACTGGCGCAGCGCGCGCATGAAGGATATTTCCTTCCTCGCCATTTTTACGGTGTTCGGTTCGGTGCTTTCCTATTTCGCACTGACCATGGCGAAGCAGATCATCCGGGTCGAGGAATCCGAGGCGAACGCCATTCTCGCCAGCCAGGCGAAATCCGAGTTCCTCGCCAATATGAGCCACGAGCTGCGCACGCCGCTGAACGCCATTATCGGTTTTTCGGAAATGCTGGGGGCGGGCTATTTCGGCCCGGTCAACGATAAGCAGAAAGAGCGTGTGCAGGACATTAACCTGTGCGGCACCCATTTGCTCCAGCTCATTTCCGACATCCTCGAATTCAGTAAAGGCGAGGCGGGCAAGCTGGAGCTGAACGAAGAAGAGATCGACATGAAACGCTCGGTGGAAGAGGCGGTGCGCATTGTGGCCGAGCGGGCGCGGGCGAAACATATCACCCTGCTTTCCGACCTTGCCGAGCCGCTGCCGCATTTGTTCGGCGATAAGCGCAAGCTGCGGCAGATCCTGCTCAACCTGCTCTCGAACGCCATTAAATTCACGCCGACCGGCGGCACCATCACCATTGGTGCCCGCCTCGATACGCAGGGCCAGTTCCAACTGAGCGTGATCGATACCGGCGTGGGCATTGCGGAAGAGGACATCCCCAAAGCGCTCGCCGTGTTCGGGCAGGTGCATCGCAGCCAGAGCCACGAGGGCACCGGGCTTGGCCTACCGCTGTGCAAAATGTTCGCCGAGCTGCATGGCGGCAAGTTGCTGCTTTCCAGCACGGTGGGCGAGGGAACCACGGTGAAAATCCTGTTCCCGAGCGAGCGCGTGCGCTAGCAAAACGCATGGGGATATCGCCCCGCACGGCCTTGCCGCGAACCCCCATATCTGGTAGGCAAAAACCCATTCAGTACTAAGGGATGGGGTTTATGGCGTTCGATAGCGTTTCCTTGCACCATCAGGCACAGCGCCAGCTTGCCACCTATTGGCGCGTGCGCATCACGCAGGTGCTGGATCATCTCGAAAACGAAGTGCGGCGCATGGTGCGGCTGGAAGATACGCTCGAGCGCTTTGCCGTGCAGTTCGTGTCGCGCCTGTCGGTGCAGCGCCAGCAATGGCTGGCCATGCGCCCCGAGCAGCAGGCCACCACGCCGCTGCCCACCGCGCCCTTCCAGTGGGTGGAGCAGGGCATTGCAAGCACCCGCACGCTGGAGCTGAAACAGCGCTACCGCCAGTTGGCGCGCGAGCTGCACCCCGATTTCGCCGGCACCGATAACGAGCAGCCGCGCATGAGCGCGGTGAGCGAGGCCTATGCCCGCGCCGACCTTGCCGCGTTGATTCGCTTCGAGGCGCAATCGCTGGCGCCCACCATGGCGCAGGTCGAAGCCATGGAGGCCTATGTGCGGCAGGTCGAGCAGGCCTCGCAAACCTACCGGCAGGCCTACACGCAATTGCTCAACACGCCGCTTTACAGCCTGTATGCCCGCGCGGCTTCGGCGCAGGAAGATGGCTGGGACTACGCCGCTGCGCTCGCCCGCAAATTCCAGCGCGCGTTGGAAGCCGCCGCCTGATAAAAGAACAGCCCCGCCAAGGGAGCGGAGCTGTTCAAGGTTTCAGAGGTTATGTTCTACGTGGCAACGCCGTGTCGGCAGCGTTACCAGCATTCGGAAGCAGCGATGCCACCGAGGCCTTCGCGGATGCCAAGACCACCCCAGCTGTCACGCATTGCGTGTTTGAAGATGGAACGCTTCATACAATCACCTCCTTTCCTGCTCGGGTTGAGCGGGTTAGAAGCCAAACATACGATCGACTGCTTTCGCATCAGCTCGGTATGAGCTTAGGCGAGAGCGGGCGTTGCGAGTGCCGTGGTTGCAAGGGCAACGTTGAGAGCCAATTTACGCATACTAATCACCTCCTTCCTAGACGGATCAAGAGAAGATCCTTAGCCAGTCGCCGGTGAAGCAAGCTTCGTCGGGTATAGCAAAAGGAACGACCAACCTAGTTGCCCAGGCTGGCCGTGTGTATGACAGTTGTATGAAGTGTTAGGCCGCCGCTTTCGGCAGCAACGGCTTGCTGGCGGCGGCGAGCACGAACTTGGTCATTTTGTCGAGCGCCCGGGCCTCGATCTGGCGCACGCGCTCGCGGCTGATATTGTAGCGCGCCGACAGTTCCTCCAGCGTCACCTGGTCTTCGCTCAGGCGGCGGTGGAAGATGATGTCTTTTTCGCGCGCGTTCAGCTGTTCCATGGCATCGAGCATCATCTCGCGTTTCTGCTGGTATTCCTCGTGTTCGCCGAGGGTGGTTTCCTGCGAATCGCGCGTGTCGGCGAGCATGTCCATCCACTGGCCGCCTTCGCCGTCGCGGGTGATGGGTGCATCGAGCCGCTGGTCGCTCGCGCTCATGCGGAAATCCATGTCGATCACGTCCTGCTCCGACACGTCGAGTTCGTTCGCGATGGTGCGGATTTCATCCGGCGTCAGCGTCGCCGAGTCATCGACCCGCTGCAGGCGCTTCTTGGTTTTCTTCAGGTTGAAGAACAGGCGCTTCTGCGCCGCGCTCGAGCCCATTTTCACCAGGCTCCACGAGCGCAGCACGAATTCCTGAATGCTCGCCTTGATCCACCACATGGCGTAGGTCGACAGGCGGAACCCTTTTTCCGGCTCGAACTTTTTCACTGCGTGCATGAGGCCGATATTACCTTCCGAGATCAGCTCGGCCATGGGCAGGCCATAGCCGCGATAGCCCGAGGCGATTTTGGCGACAAGGCGCAAATGGCTGGTGACCAGCTGGTGGGCTGCGTCGTAGTCCATGTCCTCGGTCCAGCGCTTGGCGAGGGCGTATTCCTCGTCGGGTTCGAGGATGGGGAATTTCTGGATTTCCTGCATGTAGCGGCGTAGGCCGCCATCGCTGGAAATCGCGGGGAGGGGGGCAAGGGATTTGCGCGTGGCCATAAATTCAAACCTTTCAACGGGGGTGACCCGGTATGTAGTCTAGGCGGAGGGCGTATAAAGAGGCGATGTCGCCTTCGTGGATGTCCGTTTTTTTATACGGTGCGGAGGGGGCAATACCGGCGCGAGGCGCTCGTGCATTGCTAATGAGGCATGTATATCCGGCTAGGCGCGGTTTGTCAAGGAAACGAGGGCATTTTCCAGGGCCAGAAGGTCGGCCGGAACGGGCGCGGAAAACACCATTTCCTCCCCGCTAAGTGGATGGATTAACGCCAGTTCCATGGCGTGCAGGGCCTGCCGCGGGAAGTGGGTCAGCGAATGCAATGTTTCCGGTGGAATAACAGTGTGCGATGCCTTCAGGCGATTGAACTTCGTTCCTGCCGATGTGCCGTAGAGCGCATCGCCGATCAGCGCGCATTTCATGTGCGCCATATGCACGCGAATCTGGTGGGTGCGGCCCGTATCGAGCTGGCAGACTACCTTGCTGGCGATGGGCTGGATGGAGCTGCGCGGAATGAAAAGCGCCTGCGTTTCGTAGTAGGTGAGGGCGTGTTTGCCGCCTTCGACCACCGCCATTTGCTTGCGCATGCGCGGGTTGCGGGCGATGGGCGCGTCGATCTCGCCCTCGCGCGGGTTCAGCCCGCCCCAGCAATAGGCAAGGTAGGTGCGCGAAAGCGCGCGCGATTTCAGCTGGGCGGAAAGCGCCTGATGCGCCGCATCGGTTTTCGCCACCACCAGCAGGCCCGACGTATCTTTGTCGATGCGGTGGACGATGCCGGGGCGCGCCACCCCGCCAATGCCCGAGAGGCTGCCACCGCAATGGGCGAGCAGCGCATGCACCAGCGTGCCGTGCGTGGCGCCGGGGGCGGGGTGCACCGTCATGCCCGGCGCTTTGTTGATGACCAGTAGCTGGTCGTCCTCGAACACGATGTCGAGCGCGATTTTCTCGGGCGTGAGGTCGAGCGCCTTCACCTCGGGCACGGTGACGGTAAACGCATCGCCCGTTTTCACCTTGTAGCTTGCCGGTTTGGCGGGGGTGATGCAGCCTTCGTCGATGAGTTGCTGGCAGCGCGCGCGGCTGAGTTCCGGCAGCGCGAGGCTCAGGAATTTATCGAGGCGCGCACCGGCTTCGTCCTCGCCCACGGTGAGCTGGTGAGAGGCGCTCATGCCGCCAGCTTCTGTGCGAAATCGACCGCGTTCACGCTGCCTTGCGGGCCGAGCGCCGCAATGGCCGGGGCGCGGTGGAACATGGCGCTCGCCACGCGCTGGATATGCTCGGGCGTGATGGCTTCGATCTGCTCCAGAATCTCGTCGGCGGTTTTGTAGCGGCCATGCACGTGCAAATGGCGGGCAATCCATTCGGCGATTGCGCCGCTGCTTTCGCGCGTCATCACGATGCCGGCTTTCAACTGGTTTTTGGCGCGCAGCAATTCCGCCGCCGACACGCCGAGTTCGATGGTGGCCAGCACCTGTTTCAAGCCGTCGAGCAGGTGATCGAGCTTGTCTTTGGTGGTGCCGGCATAGATGCCGAATACGCCCACATCCTGATAGGCGCTGGCGAACGACGAGACGGAATAGGCGAGCCCCCGCTCTTCGCGGATTTCCTGGAACAGGCGGCTGCTCATGCCGCCGCCGAGAATGGTGCTGAACACCTGCAGCGCGTAATAATCTTCGTGGCTGGCGGGCAACGCGGGGTAGCCGAGCACGAGCTGCACCTGCTCCAGGTCTTTTTCCAGCGTGCGCCGCCCGGCGTGGAAGCTGGCGGGTGCGGGGTGGATTTTGTGCGCCCCCAGCGCCCGAGCGCCGAAAAATTGCTGCGCAATATCGCAGACCTGTGCGTGGTCGATGGCACCGGCGGCCGACACCACCATGCGCGACGGGGTGTAATGTTTGTGGGTGTAGGCGATGAGGTCGTCGCGCGTGTAGGCGGCGACCTGTGCCTCGGGCCCGAGGATGCTGCGGCCCAGCGGCTGGGTTTCAAACACCGATTCCTGAAACAGGTCGAACACCAGATCGTCGGGCGAATCCTGATGCATGGCGATTTCCTGCAGCACCACGTCGCGCTCGCGCTCCAGCTCGGTCACGTCGAACACCGAATCGGCGACGATTTCGCACAGCAGTTTCAGCGCCTGCGGGCCATATTCCTTCAGCACCTTGGCGTAATACACGGTGTGTTCGTGGCTGGTATAGGCGTTCACGTTGCCGCCCATGAGGTCGAACGCCTCGGCGATGCGGCGGGCGTTCAGCGTGCTGGTGCCTTTGAAGGCCATGTGTTCCAGCAAATGCGACAGGCCGCCCTCCGCCAGCTCCTCGTGGCGCGCGCCGACATCGACCGCAATGGCGAAGGCGGCGCTGTGGGTGTTGGCCATGCCCTCGCTCGCCACGCGCAAGCCGTTTTCCAAACTCGTCAGCTGGTAGCTCATAGGCCCAGTATGTAGTGCTTGAGCGCCGCCGCGTCATTGGGCAGCGGCGTGATTTTTTCCGCTTTTTCGAACAAATCCGCCATATGTGGCGGCAGGGCGGGGTGCAGGCCGGTAGCTTGCGTCACCGCCTCGGGGAATTTGGCCGGGTGGGCGGTCGCCAGCGTGACGGTGACGCCGGGGGCCGCGATGGCTTCGGCGCTGGCAACGCCCACCGCCGTGTGCGGGTCGAGCACGTAGCCGCTGGCCTCGTGCGTCGCCCGAATGGTGGCGAGTGTTTGGGCGTCATCCACCGCGTGGGCGGTGAAGATCGCGGCGAAATCGGCATGGGCCTGCGCGCCGAGGGTGAGCGATTTCGTTTCACGGAAATCGGCGATGAGTTGGCCGAGGCGCGCGCCGTCGCGGCCATACAGATCAAACAGCAGCCGCTCGAAATTGCTGGCGATCTGGATATCCATGCTGGGGCTGAGGCTTGCATGCACGCCGCGCTGGTCGTAGGTGCCGGTGCTCAGCGCGCGCGCGAGGATATCGTTGCTGTTGGTGGCGATGATGAGCTTGCCCATGGGCAAGCCCATTTGCCGCGCGATGTAGCCCGCGAAAATATCGCCGAAATTGCCGGTGGGCACGCAGAAATTGACCCGCGCGCCCGGCGCGCCAAGGCGCAGCGCGGCGTAGAAATAATAGACCACCTGCGCCAGCACCCGCACCCAGTTGATGGAGTTGACCGCCAGCAGGTTCACGCGGCGGCGCAGCTCGCCATCGGCAAACAGGGATTTCACCAGATCCTGGCAATCGTCGAACGTGCCTTCCACTTCCATGGCGTGCACGTTGGCCTCGCCGGTCGTGGTCATCTGGCGGCGCTGCACGTCGCTGGTGCGGCCTTTGGGGTAGAGGATAACAATATCAAGGTTGGCACGGCCACGGCAGCCCGCAATGGCGGCCGAGCCCGTATCGCCCGAGGTGGCGCCCAGCACCACGGCGCGCGCGCTCGAATCTTTCAGCGCTTCGTCCATGAGATGGCCGACCAGCTGCAGGGCGAAATCCTTGAAGGCGAGGGTAGGGCCGTGGAACAGTTCCAGCACGAAATGCTGCGGTGAAAGCTGCACCAGCGGCGCAATGGCGGCGTGGCGGAAGCTGCCGTAAGCCTTGTCGATGCAGGCTTTGAGCTGCGCTTCGCTGAAGCAATCGCCCACGAATGGGGTGAGCAGGCGGAGCGCCAGCGCCTCGTAGGAAAGATTCGCCATGGCGGCGATGTCGGCGGGGCTGAATTGCGGCAGCGCCTCGGGCACATACAGCCCGCCATCGCTGGCGAGGCCCGCCAGCAACGCGCCTTTGAAATCAACAACCGGCGCTTCGCCGCGAGTGGAAATGTAACGCATGGCGTGGGTTATAGCGGATTTGGGCGGTGCCACAACCCCAATTACGCGAGGTAGCGCGCCTTCAAATGCGCCTCGAAATGCGCCGGGTTCAGCGCTTCGCCGGTGGCGGCGCGGAGGATGGCCTCGCCGCTTTCGCTGCTGGCTTTTTCGTGCACATGGCTGCGCAGCCATTGCACCATGGGCGCGAATTCGCCTCGCGCGATCTGCGCATCGAGATTCGGCAGGGCGCGGCGGCAGGCGGACATGAGCTGCGCGGCGGTCATGGCACCCAGCGTGTAGGTGGGGAAATAGCCGAACATGCCTTCGGGCCAGTGAATATCCTGCAGGCAGCCCTGCGTGTCATCCGGTGGGGTGATGTGCAAATAATGCTGCGTTTTCTCGGCCCAGGCGCTTGGCAGGTCGGCGGCGTCGAGATCGCCGCTGAGCAGCGCCTGCTCCAGCTCGTAGCGCCAGATCACATGCAGCGGGTAGGTCACCTCGTCGGCATTCACGCGGATGAAGCTGCGCTCCACGCGGGTGAGGTTGCGGTACACATTCGCCTCATTCCAGACCGTGCCGGTCAGGCCGAAGGTTTGTTGGAGTTGGGGGAGGAGGAATTGCAGGAATGCGTGGCTGCGCGAGACCTGCATTTCGACGAACAGCGATTGCGATTCGTGCATGCTCATGCCGCGCGCGTCGCCGATGGGCAGGCCGCGCCAGCGCTCGGGCAGGCCCTGCTCGTAGAGCGCATGGCCGGTTTCGTGCAGCACGCCGTAGAGCGCGTCGGTGAAGCGGTCTTCGCGGTAGCGGGTGGTGATGCGCACATCGCCCGGCGCGCCGCCGCAGAACGGGTGGGCCGACACATCAATGCGGCCACGGCTGGTGTCGAAGCCGAGCGCCAGCATCATGGCGCGGCCGAGCGCTTCCTGTTTTTGCACCGGCACATGGGCGGCGATGGGTTCCATCGGCGTGCGCGCCTGATGGTCGATCACCGTGCCGACAAAATCCGGCAGCCATGTTTTGAGCTGGGCGAAAATGGGGTCGATGGTGCTGCGGCGCATGCCGCGATCGTAGCTGTCGAGCAGCGCGTCGTAGGGGTGCAGGCCCAGCGCGTCGGCCTTGGTGCTGGCCACCTCTCGGGTGGCGGCGATCACGTCGCGGAAGGTGGGCAGGAACATGCCGTAATTGGACGTTTCGCGCGCTTTGCGCCAGAGATGCTCGCTGGTGATGCGCAGCTTGGTGAGGTGCGATACCAGCGCCTGCGGCACGGCGGTGGCGTGTTGCCAGCGGGCGTGCATTTCGTCGAGGTTGGCGCGCTGCCAGCCTTCGGGCGTTTCGTTTTGGGCGGCGGCGAACCAGTCGGCGAGCGCCGGGTCGGTGAGTTTCTCATGCGCCAGCTCGGCCAGTGCCGCGAGCTGGTCGGCGCGCGCATCGGCGCTGTGTTCGGGCAGCATGGTGGCCGCGTCCCAATGCAGGATGCCGCTCGCGGAATCCACCGCGGCGATCTGGCGGAAACGGGCTTCAAGCTTGGCGGTGGCGGTGGTGGGTTGGGTCATTGCTTTCTCCTCTTGTCATCCCCGCGAAGGCGGGGATCTCAGGCGTGCGGGCAATGCAGATAGTTTGTGCCCGTGGCCTTAGATTCCTGCCTTCGCAGGAATGACAGGTTTCTTCTTGTGCGACAGCATGAAAATCACCAGCACACCCAGTGCGATGCTGTACCAGGTGATGATGTAGCTGAGATGGTCGTTGCGCAGGCGGATTTCACCGTCGGACGGGATGGGCAGTGCTTTCGCGTCGCGCTCTCCCACCTGATCGACCATGGCGGGCAGCACGTTCTTAACATCATAGAACGCGGCCATCTCATTCACGTCGCGCCCGAACCAGACATTTTTCTCTTGCTGGTTTTCCGGCGTGAACGGGTTGCGCTCGTTGCCGTAGCGGATCATGCCGCGCACGGTTTCGCGGCCCACACCGATGCTGTGGGGGCGTGTGCCGATGTCTTTCTTCGCGGCGGGAATCCAGCCGCGATTGACCAGCACGGTGCGGTGATCCGGCAGCAGCAGCGGCTGGATCACATCGTAGCCCAACTGGCCTTTGTAGTAGCGCGGCGCGAGATGGTATTCGATCGAGGCATCCCACACGCCGGTGAGTTTCACCGGCCAGAAATTCTTTTTCTCCAGCGTCGCAGCATCGCTGGGCAGGGTGGTGTTGGTGAAGGGGTTTTCGGCCTTCGCCTGCTCGATTTCTGCGATCAGCCCTTCCTTCCAGGCGAGGCGCTGCACCTGCCAGCTGCCCATGCCGGCGGTGGTCAGGAACGCCCCGATAAAAAACAGCCATGCGAGTGGGGTGGGGCGGGTGTAGTGAGTGAACATGCGATAAACCTTTCACGTCTGCGTGCGGGTGGCGAGGCCCGCAGGCCGAGCGAGCCATCAGCCCGCGAAGCGGCGCATCATTGCGAGCGCAGGAGCGCGAGCAGGATGCAGGCCAATGATTTCGTCATCGCGCAGCGATTACGAAGTATACCAATAAATCCCAACGAACAGGAACAGCCACACGACATCGACGAAATGCCAGTACCAGGCAGCGAATTCGAAGCCGAGATGGCCTTCTTTCTCGAGGAACAGCGTGCCGCGCTTGGCGCGCACCAGGTTCACGGCAAGGAACACGGTGCCGATGATGACATGCACGCCGTGGAAGCCGGTCGCAAGGTAGAAGGTGGCGGCGTATTTACCGTCGGCCAGGCCGAAGGCGGCGTGGCTGTATTCATAGGCCTGGCAGAGCGAGAACAGCACGCCGAGAATCACCGTGAAGGTGAGGGCACGCACGGTGTCTTTCTGGTTGCCTTCGAGCAGCGCAGCATGCGCCCAGGTGACCGTGGTGCCCGACAGCAGCAGGATCAGCGTGTTCATGAAGGGCAGGTCGAACGGATCGAAGGTGATGATGTTCTCGGGCGGCCAGACGGCGTGGCCGATATTCCACACATCGTCGGGCGAAACGGCGGCATGCGGGAAGAAAGCCGCGCCGAAATAGGCCCAGAAGAAGGCGAAGAAGAACATGATCTCGGACACGATGAACAGCACCATGCCAACGCGCAGGCCGAGGCGCACTTTGCTGGTGTGCGCGTGGTCGTGGATGCCTTCGCGGATCACATCGCGCCACCAGAAGAAGCAGCAGCTGCTCACGCTCAGGAAGCCGGCGAGCAGCAGCAGGTGGCCGATGGCTTGTTTATGCAGGGCAAACGCGCCGCCCACCACGAACAGCAGCAGCGAGAACGAGGTCAGCAGCGGCCAGGGGCTGGGGTTCACAAGGTGGTAGGGATGGTTTTGTTTGCCAGACATAGCGCTATTCCGTGAATCGTGGATCGGGGTGTGAGCGTTATGCTCACTTGTTCCGACTGTCATACCCAAAAAACGTGTAAGATAAAGTGATATTCGTGAGGCCGCGCAGGTTTGCATCGTCCAAAATCGCCGGGTCGATGAAAAATGACACAGGCATGGTCACGGTTTCGCCGGGTTTGAGCGTTTGTTCCTCGAAGCAGAAACACTGAATTTTGTTGAAATACGGCCCGGCCAGATGGGGGGTGACGTTGTAGGTCGCGGTGCCGCGCGTTTCTTTGCCCGATTCATTGGTGACGCGAAAGGCCACCAGCCGGTTCTCGCCGATGCGGATCTTCACCTCGCGCTCGAGCGGCACGAATTTCCACGGCAGCGCGGGGTCGGTATCGGCGTTGAAGCGCACGGTAAGGGTGTGGTCGCTGATGGTGGTGGGTGCATGGATGGCGCGGCGCGTGGTGCCGCCAAAGCCCGTCACTTTGCAAAACAGGTTGTAAAACGGCACGGCGGCGTAGCTGAGCATCAGCATGCCGAGCGCAACGGCAATCAGCGGCAAAACGGTGGAGCGGTGGGAAGGCATGGCGGCGGTGTAGCCCATTCCGCCGCGCTTGTCATGCGCTTACGCGCCGGAGATTTTCAGGATCGTGAGGTAATAAAGCCCGGCGACCAGCCCGAGAAGGATGGCGAGAAGGGTGAGGTTCTTACCGCGCTTGCTGCGGTGGGCGGGACTAATGGGCATGGGGTTTCTTCAGTTGGTGGCGGCGCATGAAATCCAGCACCACGAGGATGAAAATGGTAAACAGGCTGCCAAGAATGAAGCTGAAGCCCATCAGGTAGATCACCTGTTCGCCCAGCGCCTGCAGGGTTTGGAGTTTTTCCGGTTCGGCCACGCTGACAACGACGGTATCCTGTTCCATGCATCCCTCCTTGGTTTTGTTTCTTATACGCCTTTAGGCGAAGAATGGGAAGGGTAAAGCGCGGGCGAGGGCATGATCGGCCAGAAGAAAGCCAAAAATACCAAAGAGATAGAGGATGGAATAACCAAACAGGCCCATGGCGCGCTTGGCGTCGTCGCGCGTCAGCACAATCCAGGCGCGGTAGAGAAACGGTGCGCCCAGCAGGGTTGCACCCACGCCGTAGATCCAGTCCGCGCCGGCCCATAGCGGGGCGGCGGTGGCGGCGAGCATGAGCAGCGTGTAGCCGAAAATATGGCGGCGGGTGCTTTGCTGGCCGGCAACCACCGGCAGCATGGGGACTTGCGCGATGCGGTAATCGTCGTGGCGGTAAAGGGCGAGGGCCCAGAAATGCGGCGGCGTCCACAAAAACACGATGGCGAAGAGGATCCATGGCATCAGCGCGGGTTCGGGGCTGACCGCCGCCCAGCCGATGACCGCCGGGAACGCGCCGGCCGCACCGCCGAGCACGATGTTCTGTGGGGTGCTGCGCTTGAGCACCATGGTATAGAACACCGCGTAGAAGGCAATGGCGAAGGCCAGCCAGCTGGCGGCCACCCAGTTCACGCCGAGGCCAAGCAGCGCCACCCCGGCAATGGAGAGCAGCACGCCCAGCACCAGCGCATCGTCGGCGGCCACACGGCCAGCGGGAATGGGGCGATTCAGGGTGCGTTTCATACGTGCGTCGATATCGCGGTCGTACCACATATTGATGGCGGCACCGCCACCGCTGCCCAGCGCAATGGCCAGCACGGTGAGGATTTGCAGGAACGGGTGCAGGTGCCCCGGGGCCAGCCACATGCCGCTGGCACCGGTGAAGACCACCAGCGCCATGACACCCGGTTTCAGCAGGGTGAAATAATCGCGGGCGGTGGATTCCACCGGCAGGGTTGCGGCACCGGCACTCATGCTAGTGCGCGTGCGAGTGGTCGGTCGGGTACGCGTCGGTTACGTTGGTGTAATCCGGCTGGGTCTCGAAGGTGTGGAACGGCGGCGGCGAGGTCAGCGTCCATTCCAGCGTGGTGGCACCATCGCCCCATGGATTGACACCGGCCGGGCGCTTGCGCACGAACATTTCGATCACCACGATCAGGAACCAGAGCGAGGCAATGCCGCCGATATAGGAACCGATCGACGACCAGTAGTTATAGCCCGCATACACATCCGGATAGTCGGGGATGCGGCGCGGCATGCCCGCCATGCCCAGGAAATGCTGCGGGAAGAAGGTGAGGTTGGTGCCGATGAAGAACAGCCAGAAATGCAGCTTGCCCATCCATTCGCTATACATGTAGCCCGACATTTTCGGCACCCAGTAATAGAAGGCGGTGAACACGCCGAACAGCGCGCCCAGGCTCATCGCGTAGTGGAAGTGCGCCACCACGTAGTAGGTGTCGTGCATAGTCACGTCGATCGCCGCGTTGGCCAGCATCACGCCGGTGACACCGCCGAGGGTGAACAGGAAGATGAAGCCGATGGCAAAAATCATCGGCGTGGTGAAGCGGATCGAGCCGCCCCACATG
>JBIISI010000093.1:0-6429 GCA_044341105.1 Rickettsiales bacterium
GTGTAGCAGCGCATGGCGCGAAACAATGTGACATTTGCATGAAATCGTCTTAGGGTGAGCGCACCAGATGGCCGGATGGCTGCGGGGCGATGTATGTTGCAAACGAGGGGAGAGCCTCGCGCGCGGCCCGATTTCACCCCGAGGAAAGTCCGGGCTCCACGGAACAGGGTGGCGGGTAACGCCCGCCCGGCGCAAGCCGAGAGACAGTGCCACAGAGAGCAGGTAGCCTCGCATCGCGCAAGCGGCGCGGGGTGATAGTGAAAGGGTGGGGTAAGAGCCCACCGCGCTGCGGGTAACCGCCAGCGGCACGGCAAACCTCACCCGGAGCAAGACCAAATAGGCGTGCAGCGGTTGAATCCGCAGGCCGTTCCGGGCCGCACGCGGGTAGGTTGCTTGAGCCCCCCAGCAATGGCGGGCCTAGATGAATAGCCATCCATCCCGGCAACGGGGGGACAGAACCCGGCTTACAGGCCATCTGGTATGCGCCCCGCCTGATTCGGTGGGGGTGGCGGCCGCGTTAACGGTTTGTTCATCGCTGCTCTTTATGATGAAGCGATGCCCGGTTATCCAAAAGTTGAAGCCCATCTGAAAATTATGATCGACCGCTGGCTTGATAGCCTCGAACGCGATGGATTGGATAAGGGCATCGCCGTGAACCCGCTCGGCAAGCATCCGGCGCGGCTAACATCGGATTTCGCAGAGCGTGACATCGCGCTGAAGGGGGCGAGCCCCTATCACCCGGCCTATGATTTGCGCAGTGGCAAAAAAGGCGAACAGATTCCAACCGGCACCGTGGCGGTGAATGCATCAGTCAGTGGCATGGTGCTGTTTGATGGATGGTATACGGGCAAGTCCGGGCGCGTGGTGGTGGTGGGGGGCGATAATGGCCGTATTCAGGTGTATGGCCATCTTGATGAGGCCAGCCCAACCCTGCATAGCGGCAGCCGACTGGAGCGCGGCAAGCGACTTGGTTTCATGGGGAAAACGGGCACGGCGGAAACCACTTGCCTGCATTATGTGGAACGCCAGTTGGGGGTTCAGATCGATGGCAGGGGACATGTAATCTATGACGCGGTGCATGATGCAAACGACCAGCCAGTCATGGATGCGCGCACGCAGCGCGTGAAGGCCGAAATTCGGCGTAATCCCCAAGGGAAACAATGGGACAATATGCGTTTTCGTGAAGTTTCCGGCCACGAGATCGCCGCTTTTCGCCGCCAGATAAACGGTGGAGCACCTCTTTCCTTCGACGATTTTGTACCGGTCGCCCCTACTTTGGGGTGGAACGACCAGCCGCAGCGGGTTGGGGCGCGCATCGACCCGGTGAATCCTGACCAACTCCGCCATGCTAGCCGTTACCGCGCCGACCACCCCGATGCGCGTGATAAACGCGAGCAACCGCCGCAGCGCGCCTATACGGGCGCAGCCCAAAAAACGGTGTGGCAAAAAGCAATGGATGTCGCCTGCGAATGGACGGGGCTTGGGTGTGCGGTAGCCGAAAATCCCATGGGCACCCCGTCACTGCACGTGCCGATCAAAACGGTCAGGGCTGAGTCTGCTGAACGCGGTCGCTAAAGCCCAATTTATTACAATTCCATTACAATTCCAGCAGCTTAACTTGTTGTTAACCAATGCGGCACTATATTCGGCGCTATGAGTAAACATCCGACAGTTCTGCAATCCGGCGATCGCGGGGAGGCGGCCGAGGCCGCTAACCGGCTGCTGGCCTCGATTCGCCTCGATGGCCGCACGCTGCACGATGGCAGCAACCTGCGCGCGTTCGATGACACCAGCGCGTATGGCACCCGCCAGCTTCAGGCCGCATTGATTAAAGAGGGGGCGCTGGAGTTAAAAACGCCTACCGGCAATTTCGGGCCCATGACCGTTGAGGCATTCAACCGTACCGATGCTGCCGCCCGGGCGCGCATGGGCATTGAAATGGTGGAAAGCGCGGGGCCGCAGGCCACCACGATCACCGTGAATGGCGCGAAAGAACATGCCGCATCGGCGGCCCCTGCCGTGCGCGCACCCATTAAGCAGCAGCCGCAGCTTTTCAGCAATAATATGGGGGTGAACATCCCCTACGTGACCCACGACAAACATTCGCAGGCGATCTACGCCGCGCAGCAGGCCTTTGCCGCGCATGAGCTGGGCGCAGAGCCGCTGCGCACGCCGTATGCACAGGCCGAGGCACTGCTGTTCAGCCGCGAGGGCACGCGCAACGATCCGTTCACCGGCAAGCGCAAAGCGCATCACGGCATCGACCTTGTTGGCAAGGGCGACAAGGCGCTGGTTGCGCCGTGCGACGGGGTGGCCGTGATGGGCACGGGCGCACGCGGCGATGGCGGAGGCTACGGCGAGCATCTGACCATTTACAGCTTCGACGCGCAGGGGCAGATGCTGCAGATTAAGATGGCGCACATGGTGCGCGGCTCGGTGCCGGAGGCATTGCGCCACGGCCCGGTGCGTGTGCACAAGGGCGAGCCGGTGGGGCAGGAAGGCAGCACCGGGCGTTCGACCGGCAGCCACCTGCATTTTGAAGTGCGCGCAAGCGCTAGCGCCAAAGTGGATGGCAAAGAAGATTTTGCCCAGGTGATCAACCCCGTCGCGCTGCTTGGGCTGAGTGGCACGACCTTGTTGGCCTATGGCAAAACGGGTGCGCAGCCCGAACCACAGATGGCGGCCGCATCGACCGAGCAATCGGCAGCGGCGCTGATGCAGGCCATGATTGCGCAGAATGGCTGGAAACCGGTGGATCCGCCGCTGGTGCACATGGCCAGCGCGGCGCCATTGGTGACCAATCTTCCGGTGCAGGAAGCGGTGGTGCAGCCGGTGGGATTCGCGCCCATAGCCCCCGTGGAAACCGGAATGCCCGCAGCGGGTAATCCGCGCGGATCGGCGAGCCGCTAAGCTTTTTCCCCACCCGTATTTTCGGTGCTGCGCGCGTTTTATCTCGCCCGCGCTACTGCGGCGTTGTGGCTTTTTAGCGACAACCGGAAGTTTTTTCACGGAGTTTTCCACGCGCCCTGAATTTGGTCAAAATGCCGCTTGACCGGCCCAAGCTTTGCCCGTAATTTCCCAACATAACCCAAGAAATCCCAATAATGCCCAAATCGAGCATTGGCGGGGCTTCCGATAAAAATCGGGAGAAGTCTGCTAATCTCATGATTAGTAAACAAGAAAAAAACATTGGGAAAACGAACATTCAATCGCAATTTTTGGGTGGTGTTCGGAAAATGTGTCACTTGAGCCGGTTGGGATTGCCCAATCGGAGCGCAACCGAGGGTAGGGGAAGGAAGCGATGGCGCTGTTCCTTTCGGCATTTGAAAAGCAGATCGACAAGAAGGGGCGCGTGAGCGTGCCGCCGACGATCCGCGCCGTGCTCTCGGCCCAGAATTTTAACGGCATGGTGGCCTATCCGTCCTTCGTCCGGCCCTGCATCGAAGCGTGCGGCATGGAGCGGTTGGAGAAGCTGCATGCCCGCATTGAATCGCTCGACCCGTTCTCGGAGGAGCATGACGCATTCGCCACCGCCATCCTCGGCGGCTCGGTGCAGATCGCATTCGACAATGAGGGGCGCGCGGTGTTGCCCGAGGCGCTGCTCGCTGCTGCCGGTATTACCGATACGGTGGTATTTGTGGGCAAGGGGGCGACGTTTGAGATCTGGGCGCCGGCTTCGTTTGCCAAACATCAGGAGGCGGCGCGCGCCGCGGCCCTGAAAAACCGCCTTGCCCTGAAAGCCGATGGGGGTGCCGCATGAGCGATGCGCGCCACATTCCGGTGATGAAAAACGAGATGCTCGCTGCCGTCGCCCCGACCGATGGCGCAGTGATCGTGGATGGAACATTCGGCGCCGGTG
The DNA here is from genome assembly GCA_044341105.1 of Rickettsiales bacterium. GTDB lineage: Bacteria > Pseudomonadota > Alphaproteobacteria > Rickettsiales > UBA3002 > QFOX01. Next base: position 3,860 of record JBIISI010000093.1, read on the forward strand.
GTTACAGCCGCGCGCTTTTGCAGGCCGCATCCTGCACGGTGATCGCGTTCGACCGCGACCCGGAAGTCAAGTTACTTGCCGATGCGCTCGCCCGGGAGTCAGCTCCCGGGCATTTTTTATTCGTTGCCGCGCGCTTCGGCGCGATGGTGGAGGTGCTGGCCGAGGCCGGTATTTCGCAGGTCGATGCCATTGTCCTCGATATCGGCGTCAGCTCGATGCAGATCGACGATGCGGCCCGGGGTTTCAGCTTCAGTAAGGACGCGGCGCTGGACATGCGCATGAGCCAGCAGGGCGTGAGCGCTGCCGACGTGGTGAATGGTTATGCCGAGGCCGAGCTTGCGCGCATTTTGTTTGAATATGGCGAGGAGCGCGATGCACGCCGCATCGCCCGCGCGATTGTGGCCGCCCGCGCCGAAGCGCCGATCGTGACCACCAAGCAGCTGGCGCAGATTGTGAGCGCGGCGGTGCGCGGCGCGGCGAAAATGAAAATCCACCCCGCCACGCGCACCTTCCAGGCGCTGCGCATCGAGGTGAACCAGGAACTGGCCGAGCTGGAATCGGCCCTGCGCGCGGCGGAGCAATTGCTGAAGCCCGGCGGGCGGCTGGTGGTGGTGACCTTCCACTCGCTGGAAGACCGCATCGTGAAACAATTTATGCTGTCGCGCTCGGCCAAGGCCGCCGCGACCTCGCGCCATTCTCCCGCTGCGCTGCTGCCGCAAACCGGCAGCGCGGCGATTTTTGAACTGACCCCTGCTCGTGCGATCGCTTCCGGTGAAGAAGAAGTGGCCATGAATCCCCGCGCTCGCTCGGCCAAGCTGCGCTGTGCCACCCGCACGGCGACACCGCTACCCCTCGCTGCTTAGGAGCGTCTTATGAATAAACATGTGGCCACGCTGATTTGCATGATCTGCTTTGGCGTTGCGGTTTCCGGATTGTATTTTGTGAAATACGCGGTGCAGGGGGTGCAGCGCGATGTTGCGTCGCTGCAGACCGAGCTGAAGGGCGAGCGCGAGTCGCTGCATTTGCTGAACGCCGAATGGGCCTACCTGAACCGCCCCGAGCGCCTGCATGCGCTGTCGGAAAAACACCTCGCGCTGGCACCGCTCGATAGCCGCCAGATTCAGGAAATCGGCGTGCTGCCTGCGGCCTATGATGGCGCTGGCGGCGAAAGCCTGATCCACCCGGTGGCGGCGCGCTAGCGGTGGGGAAGCCGTTGCGCAGAACTGCCGCCCGGCCCGCCAGCCGTGTGGTGCAAGGCGAATCGAGGCAGATGCGCCAGATGGGCGAATCGCGCATTCGCACGATCTGCATCGCGGCGTTTTTCTGCTTCAGTTTTGCGGCGCTCAGCCTGCGCCTGCTGGAAGTGTCGACCGTGGGCGGCGGCGACCTGCCGTTCAAAAAACTGGTTAGCCACCCCGAGCTGCTGATCCAGCGCGACGACGATGTGGATGTGAGCAAAGTGGCCGCCGACCAGCAGATAATTCGCCGCGAAGTGACCGACCGCAACGGCATGGTGCTGGCGACCTCGATTGAAACCGCCTCGCTGGTCGCGAACCCGAGCATTATCCTGCACGAAGAAGATGTGGCGCGCGGGCTGAACAAAATTTTCCCCGAGCGCAAGTATGACTGGCTGCTGTCGCAGCTGAAAAAGAAACGCACCACCTTCATGTATATCAAGCGCCACCTGAGCCCGCGCGAGCAGGAAGCGGTGAATAATCTCGGCGTGCCCGGCCTGTTCTTCGAGCCGGATACGCGCCGCGTCTACCCCTATGGCAGCCTGTTCTCGCATACGCTGGGCTATGTGGGGGTCGATAACCAGGGGCTCGCCGGGATTGAAAAATATTTCGACAACCAGCTGCAGGACCCGCTGAAACACGAGCCGCTGCAATTGTCGCTCGACCTGCGTGTGCAGTCGATCATGCGCGACGAGCTGGCGCGCGCGGTGAAGGAATTCTCGGCGCTGGGCGCCACCGGCGTGGTGATGGATATCACTAGCGGCGAGCTGATCTCGGTCGCCAACCTGCCGGATTTTGACCCCAACAGCCCAACCAAAGGCAACGCCGAAGCGCTGTTCAACCGTGCCACGCTGGGCGCGTATGAGATGGGCTCGACCTTCAAGACCTTCACGCTGGCGAGCGCGCTTGATTACGGCACCGCCGGGCTGACGGACGGCTACGATGCCAGCGCGCCGATCCATATCGGCCGCTACCGCATCAGCGATGCGCACCCGGAAGGGCGCTGGCTGTCGCTGCCGGAAATCTATGCGTATTCGAGCAATATCGGCGCCGCCAAAATCGCCATGGATGTGGGCGCAAGCCGCCAGCAAGCCTTCCTGCGCAAGCTGGGCATGTTCGAGCCGGTGAAGCTGGAAGTGCCGGAACTGGCCAAGCCCATCACCCCGCGCCAATGGAGCAACATTACCACCATGACGGTGAGCTATGGCCATGGCATGGCGGTGTCGCCCATGCATCTCGTGCGGGCGATTGCCGCGCTGGCGGGCGACGGGCATTTGCAGCCCGTTACGCTGGTGAAGGGCGGCAATAAGGCGCGTAAGGAAGGCCCGCAGTTTA
>JBIISI010000094.1:0-6426 GCA_044341105.1 Rickettsiales bacterium
GGATCTTGCTGAGCCGTATTTGCGCGACAATACGCTAGTAACATCCCTCGAAGAATGGTGCCTACCCTTCCCGGGTTTCCATCTCTACTACCCCAGCATTACACAGCCATCGCCTGCGTTCTCGCTGTTTGTTGAAGCACTAAGGTACCAATGGTAATCAGACGGGCTTATTTTAGGGAAATTAAAGAGCGTGCCGGTAAGGCCTTGGTGTGAATAGCACTGGCGCATAATGTTTTCGGCCTTTGCGTTTGGGGCTGATTCATTATGCTATCTCCCTGCCGCCATTTCACCTTCTTTCACTTAATCGCTATCCACCGTTTGTAGCGGCATGGATTTGATGCGGGTGATGAGATCCAGCATGGTGGGCCAGAGTTCAGAAAACGGCGGCGCGCTTCGGTGGCGAAGGATGACTTCGCCCAGCAGTTTGAGGCCGATGGCAAAAGATTTGGTTTCGTCGTCGCTGAGCGCCACGCGCGCACGGATTTTCTCGACGATGGCAAACAGCTCGTCATGGTTTACGGTATCGAACACCATGGGCTCGGGTTGCAATGCCTGTCCCTCGCGGGCGAGCTCGACATGCTCTAACGTGACGCGGTAGCGATGGCCTTTCATGGGGTCCTCCTTGCTGGCTGTTCGCCGGAACATACATAGCATGCTGCCGCGTGGGGGTATTTTTACGGCGGCATCGCAATAAAACTCTGTTGCCGCATGGCGGGTTTACATGCGGTGCGGCATTGCGTAAGCATAGGCTTTTCCCCGCACCCCCGCATGAGCATGGCATGGAACTGACGCACCCCACCCCCGCCCACCCCGCGCCCACGCGCGAATTTATCGCGCTCATGGCGGGCATGATGGCGGCGGTCGCGCTCTCGATCGATACGCTGTTGCCCGCCCTTGGTATCATTGGCCGCGAATTGCAGGTGAGCAACCCGAACCACCCGCAATTCCTCATCGGCGGGATTTTTATCGGCATGGCGGTGGGGCAGTTGCTCGCCGGGCCGCTGTCGGATGCACTGGGACGCAAGCGCGTGCTGTTCCTCGGGCTTGGCATTCACTTTATCGGCAGCATCACCTGCCTGCTGGCCCCCAATTTCGGGCTGCTGGTGGTGGGGCGGCTGGTGCAGGGCGTGGGCGCTGCCGGGCCGTATGTCTGCGCTGTGTCGATTGTGCGCGATAAATATGCAGGCCGCTCGATGGCGCGCATCATGTCGCTGGTAATGATGATTTTTATCATGGTGCCTGCCGTAGCCCCAAGCATCGGCCAGGCGGTGATGGAGATGGCCGGTTGGCGCGATATTTTCATCATGTACATCGCCTATGCGCTAGTGCTGGCGGGCTGGGTGTGGTGGCGCCTGGAAGAAACGCTGCCGCCCGAGCGGCGCGTGCCGTTCAACCCAAAGAACCTGCTACACGGACTACGCGCGGTGCTGCAGAACAAGCTGACCGTGTGCTACACCCTGTGCATGGGCATCAGCTTCGGCAGCCTCATGGGGTACCTCAATTCATCGCAGCAGATCTTCCAGGAGCATTTCCACACCGGCAAAGCCTTTAGCCTGTATTTTGGCGGGCTGGCGGTGGTGCTGGGCATTTCGGCATTGGTCAATGCGCGCATCGTGCAGCGGCTTGGCATGCGCTACATTGCCATGCGTGCCATGGCCGGCGTGATCGCCGCCTCCATCCTGTTCCTGCTGCTGCATTTTGTGGTGAATATTACCCTGCCGATGTTTCTCGCCTATGCGGTCATCGTGTTTTTCTGCTTCGGCCTCATCCACGGCAACCTGAATGCGCTGGCGATGGAGCCGATGGGGCAGATCGCCGGGCTGGCCTCGGCGATCATTGGCGCGAGTTCATCGGTGATTTCGATGAGCATCGGGGCCGTCATCGGCCAGAGCTATAACGATACGTTGATTCCCATGGCGGTGGGGTTTGCGGTGCTGTTCAGCATTGGATTCTTAGTGATGCGCTTTGCCGCGCGCCAGCCGTTCGAGGCCGCGCAGTAGCCGCGCACGCTACGCCGCGCTGGATTCTTTTTCGTATTTGCTGCCGAAATGGATCTGGTGGGCGATTTTCATCACTTCCACCAGCATATCCGCCGCCTGCTCAAGGTTTTTGGCGACGAGCAGGATGTGGTTGGTGTCTTCCTCTTCGGCGCGGTGTTCGGCGAGGTAGACGAGAATCGCGCGGTAGGATTGCTGCACGATGGTGCCATGCGCCAGCAGTTCGCGCGTGGTGGCGTCGCTGTAATCAAGGATGCTGCGCAGCGAGAGGGGCACCATGGCGGCCACCGCATCGACCGCGGCGGCAAGTTTCAGCTTTACTTCCGGCGGCAGCGGCTGCGCGAGGCGGCCAAGGCGCTTAATGGCATTTTTGGTTTTGTCGGCCACCCGCTCGAACGTGCCGGTGGTTTTGATGCTGCCGAGGATGTAGCGCAAATCTTCGCCCGTGGCGGTGAATTTGCCGAGGATATCCATCACCAGCGCATCGGCCTTCAGCTCGGCATCGTTAATGGTTTTGTCGATTTCCTTGGCCTTGGGGAAATGCTCCGCCCCGCCATTCAGCGCCGCAGGCAACAGCGCCAGCATGGCACCAATGGCCTCGCCCATGGTCTCCTGCAAGGTGTAGAGGCCGCGCAGGGCCTCGTCCATGCCTTTAAAAGCGTGATTGTCGAACCGGATCATCGCACCAAGATAGTCAAGTTCTGCCCCCCCTGCAAGGGCTTAGCCTAGCGCCATGTATAAGGGTTCATGTCTTCCATGCCGTGATGGCGCGATTCGCCGTGGATGCCCTCGTCCAGCCCGCTGCCTTCCACCTCCGCGCTCACGCGGATGGGAATGAACGCATTCACCAGCTTCACGATAATGACCGTGGCGACGAACGCAAAGGCGCTCACCACGCCCACCGCAATAAGGTTGGCGACGAACAGTTTCGGATCGCCCGAGATCAGCCAGCCTTCATTGGTGATGCCGGGATTGACTTCTTTCGTGGCATACAGCCCGGTGAGGATCGAGCCGACAATGCCGCCGATGCCATGGCAGGCGAACACGTCGAGCGCATCGTCGAGGCGGGTGATTTTGCGCACCTGCAGCACCGCGCCAAACGCCACAAGGCTCGCCACCGCGCCGATGACAAGCGATGCGCCAACGGTCACATAGCCCGCGGCAGGGGTGATGGCGACCAGCCCGACCACGATGCCAACCGCCGAGCCGACCGCCGTCGGACGGCCTTCCACTTTCCAGTCCAGCACCATCCAGGTGAGGAAGGCCGCGGCACCGCCAATCAGCGTGTTCACGAACGCATACGACGCCAGCGCGCCGGAGGTGATGGCCGAACCGGCATTGAAGCCGAACCAGCCGAACCACAGCAGCGCCGCGCCCAGCATGATAAGCGACACATCGTTCGGTTTCAGGCTGGGGCGATGGGCGCGGCGGCCAAACAACAGGCCGCTCGCCAGCCCGGAAATACCGGCGGTGATATGCACCACCAGCCCCCCCGCGAAATCGAGCGCGCCGAGGCCGCCGAGCCAGCCGCCCGGCCCCCACACCCAATGCGCCACCGGCAGGTACACAAGGGTGCTCCACAGCGCCATGATGATGAGCCACGCCTTGAAGTTCACGCGCTCGGCAAAGGCGCCGGTAATCAGCGCCGGGGTGATGATGGCAAACATCATCTGGAAGCCCATGAACGCCATCATCGGCACGCCTGTATCGCCGTAGGTCTGGGTGGCGAGGCCTTTCAGCATGGCAAATTCGAACGTGCCGATAAACGGCGTGCCTTCGCTGAACACGAGGCTGTAACCGATGGTGACCCACAAAATGCTGACCAGCGCCAGCGCGACATAGTTCTGCAACAGGGTGGAAACCACGTTTTTCCGGTGCACCATGCCCGCGTAAAAAAAGGCAAGGCCGGGGGTCATTAGCATCACCAGCGCACTGGAGACCATGACCCATGCGGTGTTGCCGCTATCGATTTCGTTCGCCTGCGCGAAGGCCGGTGCGGCGCTGAGCGTGGCAAAAAGAAGGGTAAGAATACGGCGCATAAATGGCTCCCCGAAATGCTGCAATGCATCACTTGGTTAGCAGCCATGCCTGCCCGTGCAAGTGCTTTCCGGTAAATTATCCCCATCGCAAATCAAGGCCCCATAAGGATTGAAGCCGCGTGCGACTTCGTGGCTTTACATCGTGCGCGCACAATTTATGGTACCACGCATGCAAGCATTCCTGACTCAACTGAAAACCGATTGGCTGCCCTACGTCGATCGCATCATCGATTCACTCGGCGCGGCAGGGCTCGTCGAGCTCGTGTGCGTGCTGGTGCTGCCATTGCTCGCCATGCTGCTGCGCATGCAGGTGATGCGCTGGATCAACCGCAACGACGGCGAAGGGCTGCGCGCCGATATTATCGAATTCATCGCCATGATGTCGGGCCCGCTTTTTGCGCTGCTGTTCGTGTTGCTGGCGCAGGTGGGCTTCCATGTCGCCGACCACCCGGTCTTCGTGTTGCCGCTGCTGCTGAAGATCTGTTTCGCCTGGCTGGCCATTCGCGGGGTCATGCTGCTCAGCTCGCGCCAGGGCGCGGGCTGGGTCATCGCGCTGGTGATTATCCCGATCACGCTGCTGCATCTGTTCGACCTGTACGACCCGGCGGTGGAAACGCTGTCGGATATCCAGTTCAGCGTCGGCAAAGCCAAGTTCACCGCCTATGGCGTATTGAAATCCATCATCGCCGTCATTGCCCTGTTCTGGATCGCCGGGCTGGTGGTCGACGCGACCGATAACCGCATGCGCCGCGTGCGCAGCCTGCATGTCAGCAACCGCGTGCTGATCATGAAATTCTTCCAGATTTTCCTGTATTTCGTGGCCTTCATGATTGGCCTGCAGGTGCTGGGCGTCGACCTCACCGCGCTGAGCGTGGTCGGCGGTGCGCTGGGCGTGGGGATCGGGTTCGGCCTGCAGAAAATCGCCAGCAACTTCATCTCCGGCATTATCCTGCTGTTCGAGAAATCAGTGCAGGTCGACGATTTGATCGAACTGGCCGACGGCACGCGTGGCTTCATTCGCCAGACCGCCGCGCGCTACACCCGGCTGGAAATCGCCGACGGGCGGGAAATGTTCATCCCGAACGAGGAATTCATCAGCCAGCGCGTCACCACCCTCACCCACAGCACCCGCCGCTCGCGCATCACCGTGCAGGTCGGCGTGGCCTATGGCAGCAATGTCGACCTCGTGCACGATACGCTCATCGAAGCGGCAAAATCAGCCCCGCGCTGCCTGGAAGACCCGGCACCGCTGGCCTTCCTCACCACCTTCGCCGACAGTTCGATCAATTTCGACCTGCATTTCTGGCTCGACGACGTGACCGAAGGCGCGGCCGGGCCAAAGCACGAGGTGATGAAAGCAATCCTGCGGCTGTTCACCGAGCGCGGCATCGACATTCCCTTCCCCCATCAGGTGCAGATTGGCGACCCCGCCATGACCGAGCGGGTGGCGGAACTGGAAGCCGAGCTTGAAAAAGCGCGGGCCGCCGCAAAAGCAAAGCCCCCCGCAAAACCCCAAGCATCCCGCAAAAAACCCGCATGAGTTTCCACATCGCAGGCGAAGAAGTTCTCCCCGGCGAGCGCAGGCAGCTCTCGCTCACCATGGCCAAGCTTTACGATTTTACCGATGTGAAGATGCCGGTGGTGGTGGTGCGCGGCAAGGAAGATGGGCCCACCCTGTTCGTCTCCGCCGCCATCCATGGCGATGAAATCAACGGCGTCGATATCGTGCGCCGCCTGCTGAAGCACAAAGCCATCAAGCGCATTCGCGGCACGCTGATCGCCATTCCGATCGTCAACGTGTTCGGCTTTAACGACAAATCGCGCTACCTGCCCGACCGGCGCGATTTGAACCGTTCCTTCCCCGGCGAGGAACATGGCTCGCTTGCCAGCCAGGTGGCCTATATCTTCCGCAAGGAAATCGTCGAAAAGGCCACCCACGGCATCGACCTGCACACGGGGGCGATCCATCGCCGCAACCTACCGCAAATCCGCGCGGCGCTTTCCGAGCCGGCCAATCTGGCGCTGGCCAAAGCGTTTGGCGCGCCGGTCATTTTAAACGCCAGCCCGCGCGATGGCTCGCTGCGCGAAATGGTGGGCGACCGTAAAATTCCTATTTTGCTGTATGAGGCAGGCACTGCCCTGCGCTTCGACCGCAAAGCGGCGATGGCGGGCATGGAGGGCATCCTCAACGTCATGCGCGCAATTGGCATGCTGCCCGAGGAGCCAAGCCCGCGCCCCTACAAGGAAACCTTCATCGCAAAATCGAACCATTGGGTGCGCTCGCCCATTTCCGGCATTTTCATTACCATCAAGAAACTGGGCGACCATGTGAACAAGGGCGACCGGCTCGGCTTCATTACCAACCCGTTCGGCGACTACGAGCTGGACAT
>JBIISI010000001.1:0-57549 GCA_044341105.1 Rickettsiales bacterium
AGTGCCTGCCCGAGTTTTTCCTTGTGCGCTTTGACTTGCGGAATGTCTTTGATGTCTTCAAGGAATTCGCGGTGAATGGTGGCGACCGCCGCGATCGAGGCGCTGGTCAGCCCTGCGGCTGCGGCTGCACCATAGGCCATTGCCGGGCTGTGGAGCCCGGGCACGGCAGGTGCGGATTGCATGTCGCTTTTGGTCATAAACAGCATCACTCTAGCGGGCGATCATGACAGTTTGATGACAAATCTTTAAAAACTTATGCAGCTTCAGAAAGCGGCTCGGCCCAGCCGGCGAGATCGGCCAATGCGCGGGCGGTATAAGCGTTCGGGCGCTGGTCTTTTTTGACGCGGCCTTCGAGCGGCACGAACAGCCCGAAATTCACGTTCATGGGTTGGAAGGTGGCGGCGTTGGCTTCGCCGGTCACGTGGGCGAGCAGGCTGCCGAGCGCGGTGGTGCGCGGCGGCGGCGCACTCGGCAGGCCAAGCAACTCCTCGGCGGCGAAACGCCCGGCGAGCAGGCCGCAGGCCGCCGACTCGACATAGCCCTCGACCCCGGTGATTTGCCCGGCAAAGCGCAGATGCGGCGCCGATTTTAGGCGCAACTGGCCATCGAGCAGGGTGGGCGAGTTGATGAAGGTATTGCGGTGAATGCCGCCCAGCCGCGCGAATTCGGCGTTTTCCAGCCCCGGAATGCTACGCAGTACCTGCTGTTGCGGGCCGTATTTCATTTTGGTCTGGAAACCGACAATGTTCCACAGCGTGCCCAGCTTGTTATCCTGCCGCAACTGCACGATGGCATAGGCCTTCTCGGTGGGGTTGTGCGGGTTGGTGAGGCCGACCGGCTTCATGGGGCCAAAGCGCAGCGTTTCCGTCCCGCGCGAGGCCATCACCTCGATCGGCAGGCAGCCTTCGAAATAGGGGGTGTTTTTTTCCCAGTCCTTGAAATCGGTCTTTTCGCTTTCCAGCAGCGCGGCGATGAAGGCTTCGTACTGGGCCTTGTCCATGGGGCAGTTGATGTAGTCTTTACCGTCGCCCTTGTCGTAGCGCGACTGGAACCAGGCTTTGCCCATGTCGATGGAATCGAAATGCACGATGGGGGCGATGGCGTCGAAAAAAGCGAGGTATTCGGCGCCGGTGTGGCGCAAAATCGCGTCCGACAGGGCGGGCGAGGTGAGCGGGCCGGTGGCGACGATGGTCATGCCCTCGGCGGGCAGCTCGGTGATTTCCTCGCGCACGAAGGTGATGTTCGGGTGGGCTTCGAGCGCCTCGGTCACGGCGCGGGCATAGCCCTCGCGGTCGACTGCCAGCGCGCCACCGGCAGGCACTTTATGCGCATCGGCGCAGCGCATGATGAGGCTGCCGCTGCGGCGCATTTCTTCGTGGATCAGCCCCACGGCGTTGCGTGCATGGTCGTCGGAGCGGAAGGAATTCGAGCAGACCAGCTCGGCGCAATCGCTGGTCTGGTGGGCCTCGGTGGGCTTCACGCCGCGCATTTCGTGGATGATGACATGCACGCCGCGCTGCGCCGCCTGCCAGGCCGCTTCCGAACCGGCAAGGCCGGAACCAATGATGTGGAGTGTTTTTGTCATCGAATCTTAACGAATTGTGGAGTAAGCGTGAGGTAAGGTGAGTGCCTGTTAACAAAAAACACGAAAATGGCGAGTTAAAAATTCTATGAATATGCATTCCACAATCATGGATGATGGCGAAGAACGCAAGGATCCGAGATGGGCGCAATGGCAAGAGATTGCTCGCCAGTCCAAAAATATCGCAAGCGGCATGCGTAGCCATTACCACGTGCAGGTGAACGAAGTCATGCTGGACCAAGCAAAAAAACTTAATATCCCGCGTTCGGATATGGAGGCGGCGATTGACCACTTGATGATGCAAGCGGTTGGTAAAATGAGTGAAGACCAAGTGAAAGACGCATTGGAGCCTCATCTCAATTATAATCTTACATTGACCGATAACGCGTATCGTCACATGCGGTTTGTGTATGCGGTAAACCAGTATCTGGCGGCGTATTCCGGCAAACGCCTGAAAATGGATGAACTTGGTATAGAAACGCCCACCATCGAATACGCGGAGGCGTTAGTGCGCACGGAACTCGCGCATTGCGGCTACGGAAAAAAGGCAATCCATGAAATGGAAAAACGCCTTGCCAAGGGGTGCGAGCTTGCCTGCGATAAGGTGTTGGGCAGTAGCCCGCAGATGGGTTGAAAACCATGGCGCTTGGGGCTCGCTTTAGTTTTGAGGAACTGGTGGACGATGCGAAGCAGATGCTGTTCACTGGCCGCATGCGCGCATGGAAGGAAAGCGCCGATGCCTATGCGCTGCAATATGGCGTGACGCCGGACGAGGTGGAAGCGATTGGCGAGCGCCATCTGGGCGCGGGCACCGAGGGCTGGGCGGCGCGTTGCGTAAACGAGCTGGCGTGGACAATGGGCGGCGATAAAGAAGCGGCCTCGACGCTTTTTCAGCTTTATCGCGTGGATCGCGCCGCACGCCAGCTTGCGGTGGACTGGCGCGATATCAAATTGGTCCACGAGAAAAAACTGCCCGCGACGCAATTAAGCGATATGGAAAAAAAGGTCGTTCGGGATTACCGTGCGTTGGTGCATGAAGTGACCATCGCTAGCGGCGATGCACCGCAGTATGCGCAGTTTCTGGTGAATGCCTATCAGCAGAACCTGCGCCAGCACATGCAACTGGAATCGCGCATTAGCCGGTCGTGATCTGCGTGCGTCGCTACGGGGGTAAAAGCTGCAGAAGGCGCGCATCGCCCAGCGCGCAGGCGGTGCTATAGTTGCTGAGGGTAACGGGGCCGTTATAACCCAGCACCACACCGCCCGCTCCCTCGATGATGGGCACCAGTGCGAGGATATCGTAGGGTTTCAAGCCCGCATCCAGCACCAGATCGCGCTCGCCTCGGGCTAACATGCCATACGCATAGCAATCGCCATTCTCGTATTCCTGCCCGCAGCGGCTGGCGATGCGCTGGTAATGCGCGGCCTGCTCGGGCGTGAAATAGGGTTTCGAGGTGGTGGAAATGCTGGCCGCGCTCAACGTGTCGCAGGCGCGGGTTCGGATGATGGCGCCATTCAGCGTGCTGGGCTGGCCATGTGCGCCCACCCAACGCTCGCCGGTCACCGGTTGGTTGAGAATGCCGAGGATGGGAATGCCGTCTTCGCACAGGGCAACCAGCGTGCCCCATTCGGTCAAACCGGCGATGAACGCGCGCGTGCCGTCGATGGGATCGAGCACCCAGATATAGTTGTTTTTTGAAGGGGGGCTTACCCCCCCTTCGCCTTCGGCTGACCCCTGCCGCTTCGCGGCTCGCGCAGCTTCGGCGCTACGCATCGTATCCATGTTGCTTTGGCCGAATTCTTCGCCGTAGATGCCGTGGTCGGGATAGGTCGCTTCGATAAGGGCGCGCATGGCGGCTTCGGCGGCTATGTCGGCGGCGGTGACGGGCGATGCGTCGCCTTTGGTTTCGACCGCGCCGTGCTGGCCGATATACGGGGCAATGGCCTCGGCCGCGGCGTCGGCGAGCTGGTGGGCGAAGGCGATGTAATCGTTAATTGGCAAAGCTTGGAATACCCGTGATGGCCCGGCCCAGAATCAGCGCGTGGATGTCGTGCGTGCCTTCGTAGGTGTTCACCGCTTCAAGGTTCGTCATGTGGCGCATGACGTGGTATTCGTCGGAGATGCCGTTGCCGCCCAGCATGTCGCGCGCGGTGCGGGCGATCTCCAGCGCCTTGCCGCAGCTGTTGCGCTTGATGAGCGAAATCATCTCCGGCGCGTACTGGTCGTCGTCGATCAGGCGGCCAACGCGCAGCGCGGCATGCAGGCCGAGATTGATCTCGACCATCATGTCGGCGAGTTTTTTCTGGATGAGCTGGTTGGCGGCCAGCGGGCGTGCGAATTGCTGGCGGTTCAGCGTGTAGTCGCGGGCGATTTCAAAACAATGGGCGGCCGCCCCAAGCGCGCCCCACGCAATGCCGTAGCGCGCTTTGTTGAGGCAGGAGAAGGGGCCTTTCAGGCCCGAAACCTCGAGCGCGTGGTCGTCGGGCACGAACGCATTATCCAGCATGACCATGCCGGTGGTGCTGGCGCGCAGGGCCAGTTTTCCTTCGATTTTCGGCGTTTCCATGCCCTTGCCGCGTGGCACGATGAAGCCGCGAATGGTGCCATCGGCATGCGCGTCGTGGCCGTAAACCTTCGCCCAGACGATGGCGAGATCGGCAATCGGTGCGTTGGTGATCCATGTTTTTGAGCCGGTGAGCTGGTAGCCGCCCGCGACCTTCACGGCGCGGGTTTTCATGGATCCGGGGTCGGAGCCATGGTCGGGCTCGGTGAGGCCGAAACAGCCGACCAACTCGCCACTGGCGAGGCCGGGCAGGTATTGTTCCTTCATTGCCTCGGAGGCGAACTGGTGGATGGGGTGCATGACCAGCGAGCTTTGCACCGACAGGGCCGAACGGTAGCCCGAATCGACCCATTCCACCTCGCGCGCGACCAGCCCGTAGGCCACATGGCTCACGCCCGCGCAGCCATAGCCGGTGATGGTGCTGCCAAGCAGCCCTTGCGCGCCCATGTCGCGCAGGATTTCGCGGTCGAAATGCTCCACGCGGTTGGCGTGGGTGATGCCGGGGGCGAGGCGGCCTTGCGCGAAATCGCGCGCGGCGTCGCGCACCATGCGCTCGTCGTCGGTGAGCAGCCCTTCAAGGTTCAGCGGGTCTTCCCAGTGCAGTTCTTTCAGCATGGGGGGAGTTTAGCGAATTGGCCGGGCCATGTCATGTGCAGATATGTCATCCCGGGATAAACCCGGGATGACAGGAGAGGTTGTTAGACGACCAGGTTCAGGATCGAGCCGCGATCCCAGATGCGGCCCTGGCGGAGTGCGTCGAGCCCGCGGGCGATCAGGGCGCTCAGCGTATCGCCGTCGGGAATGAAATTGAGGCGGGCGCGGCTGGCGCGGGCGGGTGGGGCTTGCTGGGTAATGGCGGCGCGGTCGATCGCGCCGGTGCTGCGCAATTGCTCGGCCGCGCGGATGAAGGGATTGCCAGAGGTGCTAACGTTGGTTGCCATGGATAATCCCTACCATAATCAGGCACTAAAGGCCAGCCGGAATGATACTGGCGCGCCCCAGCCAGTTGGCGATGAGGCTGGTCTGGTCGGTGCTGGCGAGCGCCGGGGCGTGGCCCACACCGGCGATGGTCACGGCTTCGGCCTTGGGATTGGTGGCGCGCATGGCGCTCACCGTTTCGGCATCCAGGATATCGGATTCCGCGCCGCGCAGGATGAGCACGGGAATGGCGATTTTTTCCCACAGCATGCTGAGGTTCACGTCGTCGACCTTGGTGAAATTATCGCTCGCCAGCGCCAGCGGGGTGGCAATGGCGGGGTCGCAGGCGAGGCGGATGGTGCCGCCTTCCTCGTGCAGGGAATGGTCGATGAAATGCGCCCACACCGCTTCGTCGGTGATGCCGAACGGTTTGAAGATTTCTTTCAGGTAGGCGGTGGCGGCTGCGCGCGAGGGGAAGGATGTGGGCATGGCGCGCACATAATCGTAGATGCGTTGCAGCGCGGTTTTGCTGAGGAAGGTGCCGATATCGTTCAGCACCAGCTTGCGGATGCGGGTGGGGTGCCCGGCGGCGATCATCATGCCGATAATGCCGCCCATGCTGGTGCCCACCCAATCGACGCCGCGCAGGTGGAAATTATCCATGACCGCGAGGCAATCGGCGGCATAGCTCGCGTAGTTGTAATCGACCGGGTCGGCGAGCCAGGCGCTTTGCCCGCGTCCGGCCATGTCGAGCGCGAACACGCGCTTGCCGCGCGCGGCCAGTGCGATTGCCAGCGCGTCGAAATCGCGCGCGTTGCGGGTGAGGCCGTGCACGCAAAACACGATCTCCTCGGCGTTTTCATCGCCCCAGTCATAGAAGGCGAGGTCATGGGTGCCTTTGGGGCCCATGAAGTTTTTGACGGGAATGCGGTGGGTGCGCGGGGTCATAGGCGAATGAGGTTGCGGCCAATTTCCAGCCCGGTGAGGGGAATTTCGCTCGGCGTGCCGTCGATCACATCGGCCAGCAGGCGGGCCGAGCCTGCGGCCTGTGTCCATCCCAGCGTGCCGTGGCCGGTGTTCATGTAGAGGTTGGAAAGCGGCGTTTTGCCGATCATGGGCGGGCCATCGGGCGTGCTCGGGCGCAGGCAGGCCCATTCATCGACCACGCTGAGATCGGCTTTGGGAAACAGCGCCTGCACCCCGCGAATAAGCGGCGCAATGCGCGCTTTGCGCACCGAATCGTTGTAGCCCGCGAATTCGGCGGTGCCGGCCACGCGCATGCGCTCGCCAAGGCGGGTGTAGACCTGTTTCAACGCGCTGTCGGTGACGCTCACGGTGGGCACGTATTCGTTCGCCGCGAAGGAGATGGAGTAGCCCTTCATGGGATAGATGGGCACATACAGCCCCACCTGCCGCAGGTAGATGGCGCTGGGTGCGCCCATGGCCATCACGTAGCTGTCGAAGCCGGAGAGGAATTCGCCGTTTTCCAGCTCGACATGCGAAATGGCGCTGCCTTGCTTGTGCACCTGCTTGATCGGCGCGTGGTAGCGGAATTGCACATTGTATTTTTCCACGCAATGTTTGGCGAGGTTCTGGCTGAACAGGTGGATGTCGCCCGATTCGTCGATCGGCGCGTGGATGGCGCCGACGATTTTTTTGCTGGTGTGGGCCAGCGCCGGTTCCATCAGCACCGCTTCGCGCGCGGTCATCACCGTTTCGGCGCAACCGAGCGTGTATTGGAATTCGGCCTGTTTTTTCGCGCCGTCGAATTCCTTCGCATCGTCGAACAGATGGAGGATGCCTTTGCCGATATGGTGGAATTCGACCTTGGTGTCGTCCATCAGCTCGGCCATTTTCTTTTTGCTGTAGAGGCCAAGGCGCAGCATGACTTCGGAATGGCGACGGGCGCGGGCAGGGGTGCAGTTCATGAGGAACAGCAGGCCCCAACGGATCATGTGCGGGTCGGTGTTAAAGCGCAGCACCAGCGGCGCATCTTCCTGCCACATCCATTTGAACAATTTGGGGAAGACATGCGGGTTGGCCCACGGCTCGGAATGCGAATAGGAGAGCTGGCCGCCATTGGCGAAGGAACATTCGCGCGCTACCTCGCCGTTGCGCTCGATGACGGTGACCTCGTGGCCGCGCCGGGCCAGCTCGTATGCACTCGTGACTCCGAGAACCCCACCGCCCAATACGCAGATTTTCATAACCATCCCTGTTGAATCGTTCGCCCCCTATAGCTAGTTAGTAGCAAGGGGTTTGACAACTGGGATGCGGGCTGTGGATATCGAAAACATTGTGGTGCTGACCGGGGCGGGGATTTCCGCCGAATCCGGCCTCGCAACCTTTCGCGCCAGCGACGGGCTGTGGTGCGACCACCGCATCGAGGATGTGGCCACCCCCGAGGCCTATGCGCGCAACCCGGCGCTGGTGCAGGAATTTTATAACATGCGCCGCCGCCAGCTGGCCGACGTCGCACCCAACGCCGCGCACCATGCGCTGGCCAGGCTCGCGGCGCAATGGGAAGGGAATTTCACGCTGGTGACGCAGAATGTCGATGATTTGCACGGGCGGGCGCTGGCCATGGTGCGGCCTGCTGCGGGATTTTCGCTGATCCACATGCATGGCGAGCTGAAAAAGTCGCGCTGCCACCTGAGCGACGAGGTCTATGAGTGCAATGAGGATTTGAGCGCCGAAGGCACGCGTCGCCCGCATATTGTGTGGTTCGGTGAAATGCCGCTTGCGATGCCGGTAATCGAGCGCGCGTTGCGGCAATGCGATCTGTTCGTCAGCATCGGCACCAGTGGCAATGTCTATCCCGCCGCCGGGTTTGTGGCACAGGCGGCTATGGCCGGGGCGCACACGCTGGAACTGAACCTTGAGCCCTCGCTCACGCGCACGCAGTTTGCAGTTGCGCGCCATGGCCGCGCCACCGAACTGGTGCCCGCCTGGGTGGAGGAAATGCTAGGCTAACTTCTGTGCCGCCTCGAGCGCGGCTTCGAGCGAGCCTTCGGGCTTCACGTTGCGCCATTGCTTCACCAGCACGCCCGCCTTGTCGATCAGGTAGGCGTTGCGCATGATGCCCATGTATTTTTTACCATACATGCTCTTTTCGCCCCACGCGCCGAACGCCTGGCACACGGCGGTGTCTGCGTCGCTCGCCATGATGTGCAGCAGGCCGAATTTGCTGCGGAACTTGCCGTGGCTTTTTGCGTCGTCTTTGCTGATGCCGATGACGACCGTGTTGGCTTTATCGAATTCGGCTTTCAGGTCGCGCGCGGCGCAAGCCTGTTTGGTGCAGCCGGGCGTGTCGTCTTTGGGGTAGAAATACACCACCACGTTTTTGCCGCGCAGGCTGGAGAGGGTGATGCTGCCATCGTCGGTCGGCAGGGTGAAATCCGGGGCGGCAGCGCCTTCGCGCAGGCTGGTGGTTTCGATTTTTTCGGCGGCGCTGCTCATTGGGATCTCCTTAGAATTGCTGTTGCTCCATGGCGGCGAATCCATGGCGCACATTTTCCTCCATGGCAAGCACTTGGCTTAACAATTGCTCGAAATCGGCGGCTTTCATGCCTTCGGCCAGCAGGCGCTTGAGGCCAATGGGGGCGGCGTCCGTCACCGTGCCGCCGGGGGCGGAGAGGCGTTCGAGGCTGAGCAGGTCGGAGAGGAATTTTTTCGCTTCGATGAGCTGCTGTGCGCAGGTGCCGTCCATGAGGTGCAGGCTGGCGGCGCGCTCGTACACGCGGCGCGCGCTGCGGTGCCAGAGGGTGGGGTGCGCGTGGCCGTATTTCAGCACAAGGTATTGCGCGATGAAGTCAAGATCGACCAGCCCGCCACGGATATGTTTGAGCGCCCATGGGTTCTGCGTGGGGTATTGCTGGGCGATGCGCCCACGCATATCCACCACGTCATGGCGGAGTTTTTCCGGGTCGCGCGGTTTCAGCACATGGCGGCCCACCACCGCCATCACGCGTTCGGCAAAGAGCGGGTCGTTGGTGGCGGCGACGCGGGCTTTCACCAGGGCCATGTGCTCATAGGTCCACGCGGTTTTCTCGAAATACTGGTCGAACGCATCCAGATGCGTGGCGAGCGGCCCGTCCGATCCACCGGGGCGCAGGCGGGTATCCACCTCGTAGAGCCGCCCTTCGCGGGTGAGCAGGGTGAGGGCCGAGATGAGGCGCTGGCTGATGCGGTGCAAATGCATGCGCGCTTCGCCCGCCACGTCGTCGCCATCGTCGTAGAGGAACACAAGGTCGAGGTCGGAGCCGAAGGTCATGCCGCGCGCGCCCAGCTTGCCAAGGCCAAGCACCGCGAAGGCAACGCCCTGCAACGCCTCGCGCTGGGCGTATTCGGCCCAGACTTCCTGCATGGTGGATTGCATAATCGCTTCGGCGAGGTCGGAGAGAAAACTGCCCACGCGCTTCGGTGTGGCGATGTGCTTCAGCAGGTGCACGCCCGCCTGAAAGCGCTTTTCGTTGTTGAAGGTGCGCAGGTAGCCCATTTTCTGCTCGTAGGTATGGGTGTAGCGCAACCGCTCGGTGAGCAGGGTTTGCAGGTCGATTTTCTCGGGCAGGGGGGTAAAAAAATCCGGCTCCAGCACGGCATCGAGCAGCGCGGGGTCGTTCGACAGCACCTCGCCCAGCGCGGGCGCCGAGCCGAGGATGTCGGCGAGCAGATCGAGCAGTTCGGGCCGCGCGAGCAGCAGCGAAAAAATCTGCGCGCCGGAAGGAATGCGGTCGATGAAGGCATCGAAATGGAAGAAGGCCGTGTCGGGGTTGGCGGTTTCGCCCAGCGCGATCAGCAGGGCGGGCACCAGCTCGGTCAGCACCTGCCGCGAGCGTTTCGAGCGGGTGGAGCGACGATGGCCGCGGTGCCAGCCCTGGATAATATCGGAGATGCGTTGCGGCTGCTGGTAGCCAAGGCGGGCGAGCGTTTGCAGCGTGTCGGGGTCGGCTTCCACGCCGGTGAATACAAGGTTGCCATCGACCGCGAGCGGTTTGGTGTCCATCATCGAATCGGTGTAGATCTGGCGCACATCCTGCAGCACCTGCAGGGTGCGCTCGGCAAAATCGGGCGCTTCCATGAAGGCGGCAATGCCATTCAGGCGTTCGGGCAGCGTGTGGGTCTGCTCGTCGTCGCGCATTTGCAGGCGGTGTTCCAGCGTGCGCAAATAATGGTAATGCGCGTGCAGGCGCGCGTTGATCTCGGGCGATACCAGATCGGCCTGGGTGAGGGCGTCGAGCGCTTCCAGCGTGCCGCGCACGCGCAAGCCCGGCATGCGTCCGCCCCACACCAGTTGCAGCGTGGCGGCATAAAACTCGATCTCGCGGATGCCGCCCATGCCGGTTTTGATGTTATGGCCCGGCAAGGCGATCGTTTTTTGCCCGGCATTCATTTGCCGCTTGATGGAGTGAATATCCGCGATGGTCGCGAAATCGAGCGTTTTACGCCAGATAAACGGCACCAGCTCGCGCAGGAAAAGTTTGGCGGCCTGCATGTCGCCCGCCACGGGACGTGCCTTGATGAGCGCCGCGCGCTCCCAGTTCTGGCCCACGGTTTCGTAATAGCCAAGCGCCGCCGTGGTGCTGACGGCGAGCGGTGTGGACATGGGGTCGGGCCGCAGGCGAAGATCGGTGCGGAAGACATAGCCGTCGCTGGTGCGATCCTGCAGCAGCGAGGTGAGATCGGCGGCCAGCTTGTTCATGAAGATCTGCACGTTGCGCGGGCCGTGATAGGGCACGGTGTCTTTGTCGAACAGGATGATGAGGTCGATGTCGCTGGAATAGTTCAGCTCGAACCCGCCCAGCTTGCCCATGCCCAGCACAATGATGCCACTGCCCAGCTCGGGCGTGGTTGCGTCGGCGGGGGTGATTTCGCCGCGGGCGGTGGCGGTTGAAAGAAGCGCGCGTAACGCAATCTGGATGCAGCGCTCGGCAAAATCCGACAAGACGCGGGTGACTTGCGCGAGCGGCCATTCACCGGAAAGATCGGCGAGCGCGGTGGTGAGCGCGGCGCGCGCTTTGCGCCGGCGCAGAAACGCCATGAGGTCATCGGGCGGTGCCTGCATGTCGGCCAGCAGCGCCTGCCATGCGGCGTTCGCGTCGTGCTGCTGCCACAGCGCGAATGTGTCGGGCTCGCGCGCGATCAGGCGGGTGAGAAACGGTGAATGCTCGGTAATCAATGCACGCGCTGGCGCATCGCGCCTTGCACTTGTTTGCGCGCTGGTGCTATCACCCTCGGATGGCCCTTGAAACTGCATAGACCGGGAGTGGCATAGGTTGGCGGTGAGAATCAAGCATTTCACGATGTGCGCGCGCATGACGCTGTGGCTTACGCTGCTGGCGCTGATGTATGTGGCCATCTGGTTGCAGGGCGGCGCGCGCGACATGAACTGGGCGCGCCCATGGGTGGTGCAGGCGCTGAACCCCAGCGATGCGCCCTATGAAATCTCGATCGGCGACCTTGCGATCGACTGGCAGGACATTACCGATTTCGGCGCGCTGAGCGTGAAGAACATGCAGATCGCGCAGAAGGGCGGGGCGGTGTTCGCGAGCATTCCGAGCGTGGATATTACGCTCGATCCGTTCGGGTTCCTGCCGCGGCGGCGCGCGCTGCACGGCATTCGTATCGACGGGCTGCATCTGGCCATGCTGCGCGACGAGGCGGGCATTGTGCGGCTGGGGGTCGAAGGTGTGGAAGGATCGTTACCGCTGGAGGAAGCCATTGCCTCGTTCGGCAGCGACAGTGCGGCCAGCAGCGAATATCGCGGGCGGCTGCCGTTTCGTGCGCTGACGCTGGAGAATGCCTCGCTGGTGTTCACCGACATGAAAAGCAACACGACCTTGCAGAGCACGTCATTCTCGCTGTTCCTTGCGCGCCGTGGCTATGACATGCGCGGCAATTTGCGCCTGCCGTTTAAGTATCAGGACAAACCGGGCAGCATCGATGCAGGGCTTTACACGCAGCGCGTGGGCGATGCGCGGCTGCTGACGGTGCGCCTGCAGGAGGTGCCCGCGGCCCTGGTGTGCATGCTTGCATCCTGCCCGGCGGATTACGATTTTACTGGTCTTATCTCGGGCAAAGCGAACCTGCGCCAAACGCCGGACGAAGGGGTAAGCGGCAATTTTGCGGTGACGACAAGCAACGCGAAACTGACCGCGCTTACCTTGTTTCCGAAAACGCTGAGCCTGAAAAATGCCGCGCTTCGCGGCCAGATCGACGATGATTTTCACCGCATTACGGTGGAGGAACTGAACCTGAAATTCCCCGATACTGACATTGCCTTCGCCGGCATGGCGGCTGAAAGCGAGGAGGGATGGCACCTGAGCGGCAAAGGCGCTGCCACCAATCTGAGCATGAAAAAGCTCTACAAATACTGGCCGCTGGTGGTGGCGCCCGACACGCGCAGTTGGGTGATGGAACATATCACCGACGGGGTGGCCGAGCGCGGGGAACTTACGCTTGATATGCAGCCGGAAGATATCACCGGCGACACGATGCGCGACGAAGCATTGGCCGCGACGATTCATGCGAAGGGCATCGAAGTGAATTACCTGCCCGGTTTCCCGCCCGTGAAGGCGATGGACGGGGTGGTAAGCTTCACCGGCAAAACCATGAACGTTGATGCGACCAGCGGCAGCTTGCTGACCGACACGGTGGTGAAATCGGCGTTGCTGGCCTGCGACAATCTCGATAACCCGCGCGCGCCGATGACGACCACGCTGCAATTGGCGGCCCCGGCGAAGGATGTGGCAAGCATGCTGAAGCTGCCAGCCTTTACCTTCGACGACGGCATGAACCTCGACCCCGCAACGATCACCGGCACGGTGGATGCGACCCTGAAACTGGGGTTCGATGGATTTTCCGAAGCGCCACCGGGTGGGGCCGATGAGGTGGATTTCTCGAATGTGAGCTACGATATTCAGGCGGTGCTGAACAATGTCGGCCAGCCAAAACTGCTTAGCGGGCGCGATGTCTCAGGGCTCAGCGGCACGTTGCTCGCCAACGATAAAGGCGTGGATTTCACCGGCGGCGTGAAGCTCGATGGCGGCACCGACGTGGCGCTGACGCTAAAAGATGCCGATGGTACCACCATGGCCACCGCCAAAGGCAAACTGGCGCGCCGCCAGTTCAGCCAGTTCGGCATTCCGGATGTGCCGCAGATCGGTGAAGGCAGCGTGGGCATCGATGCCGAAGTGGCGCTCGGCAAAACCACCGAGATCAAGCGCGTGACGGTCGATCTCACGCCGATTGCGCTGAACATTCCTGAAATCAGCTACGAGAAAAAAGCCGGGGCGGCGGCGAGCCTTTCGGTCGCGCCGGCGAAGGCTGCGCGCAGCTACAGCATTAACGCCAAAGCACCCGACCTTCAGGTGAGCAACGCCACGCTGCAATTGAGCGAGGCGATGGAGGTGGCATCGTTCACGCTGGGCAAACTGAAAACCAGCCGCAACGATTTTGGGCTGAGCTACAAAACCACCGCCAATGGGTTCGATGTGAACCTCGCCGGGGCGCGGCTCGATAATTCTGCATCGTTCGCCGCGCCGAGTGAGGGCGATAGCCTGCTGGTGGATTTTCCGCCGATCAACCTCACGGTTGACCTCGGCGAGCTGGTGATGGTGGAGAAGCAGCCGCTGCGGCAGGTGAAGGGCACGCTGAACTGCAACCGCGAGCGCTGTGCCAGTGCCGATCTTTCGGCCAATGCAGGCGCGGGGAAACTGGATATTACCATTGCCACGGTCAACGGTGCGCGGCGGCTGATGATTCACGGCAGCAACGCGGGCGACCTGCTGCGCGCCACCGACGTAACCGACCGTATGTTCGGCGGCACGCTGGAAGTGCGCGGCGGCTACGACGACAGCAAAACACCGCCCGCCTTTTCGGGTCGGCTCACCATTGAGAAATTCAAGCTGAAAAATTCGGAAATCCTGGCGCGGATTATCTCGATCGGCTCGCTCTCGGGCCTGATGAACGTGCTGACCGGCGAGGGCATCGACTTCAAGAAACTGGGTGCGGATATCGACGCGCAGGCGGGCGTGTTCACCGTGAAGAAAGGCCGCGCCGACAGCAACGCGCTGGGCCTGACGGTGAGCGGGCCGATGGACATGAAAAAACACACCATGAACCTGAAGGGCGTGGTGGTGCCGGCCAACAGCCTGAACTCGCTGTTCGGCAAGATTCCGCTGATTGGCAAGCTGGCGGGCGAGGGCGATGCGTTGATCGGCTTCACCTATTCGGTGAAGGGCGGCATGAGCGATCCCGATGTGTTCGTGAACCCGCTTTCCGGCCTCACGCCCGGTTTCCTGCGCAATATTTTCCTGCAGGGCGACGACAGCGCGCCCGAGCCCACGCAAACGCCGAAGCCCGAGGGCGGCGAGGAAAAAACGCCGGACATTAAACTGCCCGCCCCCGCGCCGACCAGCCGCTGAGGCTTATGCCGACTTCACCAGCACATGGCGCTTTTTGCCAGCGGAAAGCTTGATGTAGCCCTCGGCTGTCATGTCGGCATGGCTTACGCGGGTATCTTCCTGCGTGGCGGCATCGTTCAGCTTCACGCCATTGCCCTTGATGAGGCGGCGCGCTTCGCCGTTGCTGGCGGCAAACCCTGCCTGCACCACCAGCGCATACAGCGGCACCCCGGCTTCCAGCTCGGTGGCGGGTAGCAGCAGGATGGGTAAATCATCGCTCACGCCGACACCGGCGAAGGTATCGGCAGCGGTTTTGGCGGCGCGCTCGGCCTCGGCGCGGCCATGCAGCAGGGCGGTGGCCTCGGTGGCGAGGATCTTTTTCGCTTCGTTGATTTCCGACCCTTGCAATGCTTCCAGTTTGGCGATTTCGTCGAGCGATAGTTCGGTGAACAATTTCAGGAAACGGCCCACATCGGCGTCTTCGGTGTTGCGCCAGAACTGCCAGTAATCGTAGGGCGAGAGGAGGTCGGGGTTGAGCCACACGGCCCCGGCGGCGGTCTTGCCCATCTTCGCGCCCGAGGCGGTGGTGATGAGGTTCATCGTTGCGCCGAACACGTCTGCACCGCCCATGCGGCGATTCAGCTCGATGCCCTGAATGATGTTGCCCCACTGGTCGGAGCCGCCCATTTGCAGGCGCACGCCATGCGATTTGTTCAACTGCATGAAATCATACGCCTGTAGGATCATGTAGTTGAATTCGAGGAAGGAAAGCGGCTGCTCGCGCTCCAGTCGCAGGCGCACCGAATCCATCGTCAGCATGCGGTTGACGGAGAAATGCGGCGCGACCTCGCGCAGCATGGTGATGTAGTTCAGCCCGTCCAGCCAATCGGCGTTGTCGACGCGGATTTCGTTGCCCAGCAGGCGGTCAAAGGTGGTGCTGATGCTGGCCTTGTTGGCGGCGATGGTTTCCATGCCCAGCATCTGGCGCTGGGTGTCTTTGCCCGAGGGATCGCCGATTTTGGTGGTGCCGCCGCCAAGCAGCACGACCGGCGTATGGCCGCATTTGGCAAACCAGCGCAGCGCCATGGTGGGCAGCAGGTGGCCCACATGCAGGCTCGGCCCGGTCAGGTCGTAGCCGACATAGGCACGCTGGGGCGTTTTCAGCAGGGCGCGCAGCCCGTCCTCGTCGGTGAATTGATGGACAAAGCCGCGTTCTTTGATGATCTGAATGAAATCCATAAATCCGTCATATTTTTGTCATTCCTGCGACCGCAGGAATCTCCTTGGCGGGGGCAAAGGAGATCCCCGCTTGCGCGCGGATGACAATTTCTTAATGCTGGCGCTGTACATACCGTGTGAAAGACAAGAATGACAAGTGGTATCGAATTCCCGGCCTACGTGATCGGGTTGATGAGCGGCACCTCGGCCGACGGGGTGGACGCCGCGCTGCTATGGACGGACGGGCGCAGTGTGGCCCGCGCCGTTGCCAGCGCCAGCCAGCCCTACGACGATGCCTTGCGTGCGGATATCCTGGCGCTGATGCGCGGGCAGGGCGACCGCGCGCGCATCGCGCAGGCACTCACCGAAATACACCGGCAGGCGGTGGAGGCGCTCATCGGCAATAGCGGCGTGCCGCGCGAGCAGATCGCGCTGATCGGTTTCCATGGCCAGACCATCGAACATCGGCCCGAAGAGGGCTACACCGTGCAGATCGGCGATGCGCCGTGGCTGGCGGAAAAGACGGGCATTCCCGTGGTGCATGATTTTCGCAGCAACGATATCCGCCATGGCGGGCAGGGCGCGCCGCTGGTGCCGCTTTACCACGCAGCGCTAGCCCACGACCTTCCCAAGCCGGTGATGATCGTGAATATCGGTGGCGTGGCGAACTACACGTGGATTGGCGCGGGCGAATGGATCGAGGCGGCCGATTGCGGGCCGGGCAATGCGCTGCTCGATGACTGGATGGGCATGCACACCGGCGCGCGCTGCGACGAGGACGGGGCTATGGCCAAGCGCGGCATCGTGCACGAGGCAACGGTGAAGCAATTTCTGCGCGATACGTTTTTTGTGCAGAACCGCGCGCGCTCGCTGGATCGCAACCATTTCAGCATCGAATCCTTCTTTCCTGCCGTGCCCGATGTGCCGGAACGCAGCTATCGATGGGAGCAGGCGCGCAAGCAGGTGTCGATTCAGGATGGTGCGGCGACGCTCACCGCCATCACCGCGGCGGCGATTGGCTGGTCGGCCCGCGCCGTGCCCGAGATGCCGCAGCAGTTGCTGATTACCGGCGGAGGGCGCCACAACCCGATTCTCATGAAAATGATCGCCGAACGCGCGCATATCCCTGCGCTGCCGGTGGAAGCGGTGGGCTGGAACGGCGACATGCTGGAAGCCGAAGCATTTGCCTACCTCGCCGCGCGCAGCATGCAGGGCTTGGCGCTCAGCCTGCCCGAGACCACCGGTGTGAAGGAACCGGTGAGCGGGGGCATTGTGTGCTGGGGGAGGCGTGGTTGAGGCTTTATTGCGTTAATGATTCGTTGTATAATCAAGTGGCGCATGAACGTCCGCTGAGGGGTGGCATGGATTCGGGGAAGAGGAAAACAGCGTTTTCGCTCATTGAGCTTTCCATTGTGCTGGTCATTCTTGGGTTGCTCACCGGTGGGATTCTGGCCGGACAATCCTTGATCCGGGCGGCGGAGATTCGCAGTGTCGCTACGCAAATGTCCAATTATCGTTCGGCGCTATACAGCTTCCGCGATAAATATTTTGGCTGGCCGGGCGATTTTACCAATGCCACGAGATTCTGGGTCAGCGCAGGCGGTACAGGAAGTGACAATGCCTGTATTTCCCTGCAGACGACGGTGCAGGCGACCTGCAATGGGAATGGCGATGGCGAGATCATGTACCTCACGGGCAATGACCATGCAGAACGCTTCCTTGTCTGGAAACATCTCGCCAATGCCGGGCTGGTGGAGGGATCCTACACCGGTAAATCCGCCGGTGGGACGGGAACCTACGTGCAGGTGGTGGGGGAAACCAATCCCCGCGCGCGCATCAGTAACGGCTTCTTTGATGTTTCGTTCGAGAAAACCACCACCGGCATTCATTTTCCTGGCAGCACGCTGTTTCGCAATAGCGTGAATATCTATGGCAATAACGCGACCAATGGCATTTTGCTGCCCGAAGAGGCATGGAATATCGATACCAAGCTGGATGATGGATCGCCTGTCTATGGCGCGGTGTTTACCACCATTAAATCGGCGGCATGGGGCACCAATTGCGCGAGTTCCGATATCAATACGGCAACGTATGACCTCACGGTCAAATCGCCGAACTGCATTTTGCGCTTCGCGAATTAACGTCGGTCGCTGTTATTGCGGAATATCCGCCGGGAGGGCGCGGCGTTTGCGGTCGGGGCGCAGGCGCGGGCGGTTTTTGAATTCTTCCAGCTTGCGGTGGATGAATTCTTCCGTGGTCAGCGTCAGCGCGTCCATCTGCGTGCGGTAGTAGTGGTCGGCACCGGGGATGACTTTGTATTCCACGTTGGTGCCTTTTTGCGCGCGCAGCTTATCGACCAGCTGGCCGACGGCGGGTTCGCTCACGATGTCGTCTTTGTCGCCCTGGGTGATGAGGCCCGAGGCCGGGCACGGCGAGAGGAAGCCGAAATCGTACATATTCGCGGGCGGCGACACGGCGATGAAGCCTTCGATTTCCGGGCGGCGCATGAGCAGTTGCAGCGAAATCCACGCGCCGAAGCTGAAACCCGCGATCCAGCAGGTGCTGGCGTCGGGGTTTTGCAACTGCACCCAGTCGAGGGCGGTGGCGGCGTCGGTCATTTCGCCGATACCGTCGTCGAACTTGCCGACGGAGCGGCCCACGCCACGGAAGTTGAAGCGCAGCACCGAAAAACCCGCGCGCGCAAAGCTCGAATACATTTTGTAGACGATTTTGTTGTTCATCGTCCCGCCATAGAGCGGGTGGGGATGCAGGATCACCGCGACCGGCGATTGTTTGTCGGGGTTGTGGTGGTAGCGGCCTTCGATGCGGCCTTCCGACCCTTGGAAAATAACTTCAGGCATGGATAATCCTTGCGTGTGTTCGCGCGATTGGCTAGGGCGAATATCTCAAACATCAGGGGTATACAAGGGGTTTTACAACTTCATCCCCCGGAATGCGGCCGGGATGGCAAGGGAACGTTGATTATGGCGACCATAAAACAGGAACTGCACCACATCCTCACCCGCGACCCCGCCGCTCGCAGCGTGTGGGAGGTGGCGTTGTGCTACCCCGGATTCCATGCCTTGCTGTTTTTCCGGGCGGCGCATTGGCTGTGGGGGCGCGGGGCGAAGCTGCCGGCGCGGCTGCTCAGCCAACTGGCGCGGTTCCTCACCGGCATCGAGATCCACCCGGCGGCGACCATTGGTGATTATTTCTTCATCGACCACGGTCTGGGCGTGGTGATCGGCGAAACGGCCATTATCGGTGCGCGGGTGACGATTTACCACGACGTGACACTGGGCGGCACCAGCCTGCGCGAAGGCAAGCGCCACCCCACACTGGAAGACGAGGTGGTGGTGGGCGCCGGTGCGCAGGTGCTAGGGCCGATTACGGTCGGCGCGGGCGCGCATATCGGCGCCAATGCGGTGGTGGTGAAGGATGTGCCCGCCGGGGCGAGCATGGTGGGCGTGCCCGCGCGCGAAGTGACCGGCGGCAGCCACGACAGCTTCCGCGCCTATGGCATCGACACCGATAGCGACCCCCTGCAACAGGAATTCGACCGCATGCGCCGCCAGATGGAAGAAATGGAGCGCAAGCTAAAGCCCGCCGAGGGCGAGGGAAGTGGGATTTAGCGCTGTTTAGAAACGCGCACGCCGATAGATTGGCCGTTTAGACAACGATTAAATACGTTTTCGCCGATACGGGCGGCTAAAGAAGATTGAGTGTTACCAGCATTCTCTGTCAAATCCCTTTGTTGGCCATAGCCACCAAGCTCTTTATCTACAGTACGTGTTTGTTGGATTGATTTAGCTGCTGCCAATGCTGCTACCCGCGTGCATTGATCCATTTTTTCGGGGGTGATGGGGGTGTTCGGCATGGGGCGCTCCTGTAATGAATGCCGATTACTTTAGCGGATACATGCAATTTCGTTAAGTGAAGTTTTTGTGACAATGGGCGTGACTTTCCGCCAAAAAAGCCTATAACGCGCGGCATTATGATGCTCTCGACCAAAGGCCGCTATGCCGTGATGGCGATGATCGACCTTGCCACGCAGGATGCGGGCAAGCCGGTGACGCTTGCCGCCATCGCCGACCGGCAGGAGATTCCGCTGGCCTATCTGGAGCAGATTTTTGCCAAGCTGAAGCGGCAGTTCATCGTGCAGTCCGTGCGCGGGCCGGGCGGGGGCTATAGGCTCGCCAAACCGGCGGAGAAAACCACCATCGCCGCCATTGTCAACGCGGCGGAAGAAGACATCGCCGTGATGCGCTGCGAAAGCAGCCACGGCGGCGGCTGCACCAGCAGCAAAACGCGCTGCATCGCCCATGATTTGTGGGAGGGGCTGGAGCACCAGATCGAGCATTACCTCAGCACCATCACGCTGGCCGATGTCTGCGCCCGCCGCATTCAGGAAATCTTCCCGCGCGAAACCATGTTCGCCGAATGGGTGGGCAAGGGCGCGGCGGTGGTGTAACGAATGGTTCTTGTCATCCCTGCGAACGCAGGGATCCCCTTTGCGAACCCCAATGACAAACAGGCAAATGACGCATGCTGAATGGGATAAATCAATGATCTACCTTGATTACAATGCCACTTCCCCGCTGCTGCCCGCCGTGCGCGAGGCGATGCTGGCGGCGATGGACGCGCCCATGAACCCGAGTTCGGTGCATGGGCTGGGCCGCAGCGCCAAGCGCAAGCTGGAAGACGCACGGCAGGAAATTGCGCAGGCATTTGGCGCGTTTAGCAACGAAGTGCTGTTCACCGCCAGCGGCACGGAAGCGAACAATATGGTGCTGCGCGCCTTTGCGGGGCAGCCGTTGCTGGTGAGTGCGATTGAGCATGCCTCCATCGGCAAAACGGCCGACTTGTTGGGCGGCGGGCGCATTCCGGTGACGGGCGAAGGCCTGCTTGATCTGGCGGCGCTTGAGGGCATGCTGGCCGCGCTGGGCAAGCCCGCGCTGGTATCGGTCATGCTGGCCAACAATGAAACCGGGGTGATTCAGCCCGTGGCGGCGATTGCTGATATCGTCCACGCCCATGGCGGGCTGCTGCATTGCGACGCGGTGCAGGGCATCGGCAAGCTGCCGGTCGATTGGGGGCTGCTGAAGGTGGATATGATGACCATCAGCGCCCACAAAGTGGGTGGGCCGATTGGGGCGGCGGCGTTGCTGCTGCGCAGTGACCTGCCCATCCGCCCCTTGCTGAGCGGTGGCGGGCAGGAGCTTGGTCGCCGCGCCGGCACCGAAAACAGCGTGGCGATCCTTGGGTTCGCGCAGGCCGTTGGCATGTTGGCAAACTGCCCGGAGGCCGCGCGCCTTGCGGCCTTGCGCGACCGGCTGGAAGGCCTGCTGGAAGGGGCGGTGATTTACGGCAAAAACGCACCACGCCTGCCCAATACCAGCATGGTTGGCATGGCGGGCGTTTCCAGCGAAACGCAGATGATGCATTTCGACCTGAGCGGTTTTGCGGTGTCGGCCGGTTCAGCCTGCTCCTCGGGGCGGCTTGAACCTTCGGCCACGCTGATTGCCATGGGCATCGGCAAAGAGCAGGCGGGCCAGACGGTGCGCATTTCGCTGGGCTGGGGCACCACCGAAGCGGATATCGAATCCTTCGCCGCATGCTGGAACGCGCTGGCGGCCAGGCTGGGGCGCAAAGCCGCTTAGCGTTTCTTTGTATTCCCACCCCCGTCAAGGAAACGCTGTGGATGGCTTGATAATAGTTGACTAGATTACTATGTTATTCTATGCCGCGGGCAAAAGAAGAAAACGAGACCGGAAATGACCGTTAAACCCCAAGAATCTGCCGTGAAATACCCAATTTTCATGGATTACCAATCGACCACGCCCGCCGACCCGCGGGTGGTGACCGCCATGCTGCCGTATTTCACCGAGAAATTCGGCAACCCGCATTCGCGCAGCCATGCCTATGGCTGGGAAGCGGAAGAGGCCTGCGAACTGGCGCGCGAGCGCGTGGCGCGGCTGATTAACGCCGACGCCAAAGAAATCATCTTCACCAGCGGCGCGACCGAGGCGAACAACATCGCCCTCAAATCCGTTGGGGCGTTTTACAAAGACAAGAAAAACCACATCATCACCGTGGTGACGGAGCATAAATGCGTGCTCGATTCGGCGCGCCACATGGAGCAGGAGGGGTATGACGTGACCTACCTGCCGGTGCAGCCGAACGGGCTGATTGATCTCGCAGTGCTGAAAGCCGCGATTCGCCCGACGACGCTGATGGTGAGCGTGATGGCGGTGAATAACGAAATCGGCGTGATCCAGCCGCTGGCCGAGATCGGCAAAATCACCCGCGAGCACGGCGTGCTCTTCCACACCGACGCGGCGCAGGCCTTCGGCAAAATCCCACTCGATGTCGAGGCGATGAACATCGACCTCATGAGCATTTCCGGGCACAAGATTTATGCGCCCAAGGGCATTGGTGCGCTGTTTGTGCGCCGCCGCCCGCGCGTGCGCCTCGAGGCGCTGTTTTCCGGTGGCGGGCAGGAGCGCGGCATGCGCAGCGGCACGCTGCCGACCCCGCTGGTGGTCGGCCTCGGCGAAGCGGCGCGCATCGCCAAGGAAGAAATGCAGGAAGAAGCCGCCCGCATTCGCTACCTCGCCGACAAGTTTCTTAAAAAAGTGATGGACGACGTCCCCGACGTATTCATGAACGGCGACCGCGAGCAGCGTTGGCCCGGCTGCATCAACCTCAGCTTCGCCTATATCGAAGGCGAGAGCATGATTATGGCGATCAAGAACCTCGCGGTGAGCAGCGGTTCGGCCTGCACCTCGGCATCGCTGGAGCCCAGCTACGTGCTGCGCTCGCTGGGCGTGAACGAGGAGCTGGCGCATACCAGCATCCGCTTCGGTATTGGCCGCTTCACCACCGAAGCCGAGATCGACGAAGCGATCCGCATCGTCAGCGGCAGCATCGAAAAACTCCGCGCCATGAGCCCGCTCTGGGAAATGGTGCAAGAAGGCATTGATATCAGCAAAATCGAGTGGGCAGCCCACTAAGGAGAAGACCATGGCTTATTCAGAAAAACTCGTCGATCATTATGAAAACCCGCG
Source organism: Rickettsiales bacterium (assembly GCA_044341105.1). Lineage (GTDB taxonomy): Bacteria > Pseudomonadota > Alphaproteobacteria > Rickettsiales > UBA3002 > QFOX01. Next base: position 22,754 of record JBIISI010000001.1, read on the forward strand.
CAACGTGGGCTCGTTCGAAAAGGGTGAAGACAATGTGGGCACGGGCCTCGTTGGCGCACCGGCTTGTGGCGATGTGATGAAGCTGCAGATCAAGGTGAACGACGCGGGCATTATTGAAGATGCGCGGTTTAAAACCTTCGGCTGCGGTTCGGCGATTGCCAGCAGCTCGCTGGTGAGCGAGTGGGTGAAGGGCAAGCATGTCGATGAAGCCGCCACCATTAAAAACACGCAGATCGCCGAAGAACTGGCGCTGCCGCCGGTGAAAATCCACTGCTCGGTGCTGGCGGAAGACGCCATCAAAGCCGCCGTGAGCGATTACAAAGCGAAAAAACATAACCAGTAAGGAAGTTGTGGGTTGCGAGTTGCGGGTTGCGAGTGAGTGACCCGAAACCGGCAACCCGGAACCGGTAACTACCATGCGCCCCACCGCCAAAGCCCTTAGCATCACCGACAACGCCGCCGAGCATATCAAGGCGCTGCTGGCGGCGCGTGAGAAGGAATCGGCGGGGATTCGCGTGGGCGTGCGCACGCGCGGCTGCTCGGGCCTTTCCTACACGGTGGAATATGCCGACGAGATCGGCAAATTCGACGAGGTGGTGGAAGATAAAGGCGTGCGCGTGCTGATCGACCCCAAGGCGGTGATGTTCCTGATCGGCACGGAGATGGATTTCAAAGAAGAAAAATTCAAAAGCGGCTTCACCTTCACCAACCCCAACGAAAAAGGTCGCTGCGGCTGCGGTGAGAGCTTTAACGTTTAATCGTCATTGCGAGCGCAGCGCGGCAATCCAGAAGTTTTCGCACTCTGAGGGTTCTGGATTGGCTCAGCTATGCATGGATTAATCGCCTCGTTCGCTTCGCTCAGGTGCCGCGTCGCTACGCTCCTTGCAATGACGGTTTTGTAGATATTCTGCGCAGGAAATCCCTGCGTTCGCAGGGATGACAAAAATCCAATGCGCCGCGTACTATTGGATTGCTTGCTTTCGCCACGCTAAGCCATAGACAGGCCGCGCAAACTGCCCTATACCGCGCGCGATGCAAAATTTGTTTGATATTCTGAGCCTGCCCGCGGCGTTTGCGCTGAATCTCAAAACGCTGGAACAGGCCTATTTCGCGGCGCAGCGGCAATGGCACCCGGATCGGTTCGTGGGCAAGCCGGTGGAGGCTCGCGCCCAAGCGGCGCAGCGCTCGGTGCTGATTAACGATGCCTATGAAACGCTGAAAAACCCGCTCGAACGCGCGAAGCATTTGCTGGAACTACGCGGCGTGTTTATCGACGATGAAACCAACCCGCCGCCCGCGCTGCTGATGGAAATCATGGAGCTGCGCGAGCGCATTCACGATGCGGGCGGCGATGGCCGCGCGCTGCTGGCGCTGGTCGATGAAATCAAGCAACTGGCGGGCGATTGCACGCGCGATCTCGGCGCCGCATTTGATGCCGCCGACATGGCAGCTGCGCAGGCGCAGACATTGCGCATGGGCTATCTCGGCAAAGCGATGGAAGACGCGCATATGCTGCTTTATCGCCTGAAAGCACAGCAGGAGCACCACCACTGATGGCCAACCTCATCCAGATTCACGAGCCGGGGCAAACCCCGCTGCCGCACGCGGAAACTGCCGCCATCGGCATCGACCTTGGCACCACACATAGCGTGGTTGCCATCGCCACCGACGGCGTGGCGCAGGCGATCAAGGATTCGCATGGCCGCGCGATCATTCCCTCAGTCGTGCATTACGAGGGGGCGCACATCACCGTGGGCCACGAAGCGCGCCGCGCGCAGGCCGAAGGCGAGGCGGATGTGGTCGCCTCCGTGAAGCGGCTGATGGGCAAATCGGCCGATGATCTGCTCGCCAGCGGCGAGGCGGCCGCCTACACGCTCGACCGTGAAAGCGCAGGCATGGTGCGCCTGCAACTGGCGGATAAGCGCGTGAGCCCGGTGGAGGTTTCCGCCGAGGTGCTGAAACATGTGAAGCACATGGCCGAAGAGGCGCTGGGCCGCGAAGTGGCGCAGGCGGTGATTACCGTGCCCGCCTATTTCGATGACGCCGCGCGCGCCGCAACGAAAGACGCCGCCAAGCTGGCGGGCCTCGAAGTGCTGCGCCTGATTAACGAACCGACCGCGGCGGCGTTGGCTTATGGCCTCGAAAGCCACGCGCAGGGCATTTACGCCGTCTACGATTTCGGCGGCGGCACGTTTGATATCTCCATCCTCAAGCTGGAGGAGGGGGTGTTCCAGGTGCTGGCTACCGCCGGTGACACCGAGCTGGGCGGCGACGATATGGACCGCGCATTGGCGCAATGGGTGATGGCGCAACGCGCGCTGGGCGCGCTGCCGCCCGCCTTGTATGGCCAGCTGCTTTCCGCCTGCCGCACCGCCAAAGAATCGCTGACGCAGGACATGCAGGCCAATATCCGCTTCGAGGGCGAACATATTCCCATCACCCGCTCCAAATTCGAGGAACTGGTGGCCGCGCTGGTGGCGCGCACGCTGGTCTGCTGCGAGGCGGCGCTGCGCGATGCGCAATTGCTGCCCGCCGCGATCGACGGGGTGGTGATGGTGGGCGGATCGACCCGCGTGCCGCTGGTGAAGCAGCGCGTGGCCGAGTATTTCCAGACCGTGCCGCACGACAAGCTCGATCCCGATCTTGTGGTGGCGATGGGCGCGGCGCTGCAGGCCGAAGCGCTCACCGTCGGCTCCGATAACCTGCTGCTGGATGTGACGCCGCTATCGCTCGGCATCGAAACGATGGGCGGCATCGTCGAGAAAATCATTTACCGCAACAGCCCCATTCCGGCCTCGGTGGCGCAGGAATTCACCACCTATCAGGACGGCCAGACGGCCATGAAGATTCATGTGCTGCAGGGCGAACGTGAGAAAGTGGCCGATTGCCGCTCGCTGGCGCAGTTCGTGCTGCGTGGCATTCCGCCCATGGCGGCGGGCATGGCGCGCATTCGCATCACCTTCATGATCGACGCGAACGGCATGCTCAGCGTGGCCGCCGAAGAGCTGACCACCGGCGCGAAGCAGCAGGTGGACGTGGAGCCGAGCTATGGGCTGAGCCTTGAGGAAATGGCGCAAATGCTGGAAGACAGCATGAAATATGCGCAGGCCGATATTGTGGAGCGCCTGCTGATCGAATCGCGCGTCGAGGCCGAGCGCACGATTCGCGATGTGGACGCCGCCATGCAGGCCGACCCGCAGGCGCTGCGCCCCGGCGAGGCCGCCATGATCGCCGCCCAGTGCGCCACGCTGCGCAAGGCCATTGCCGGCACCAGCCGCGACGCGATTGATTACGAGACCAACCAGTTGAATACGCTGATCGGCCCGTTCGCCCAGCGGCGCATGGACATTGCGATCCAGTCGGCGCTGGCGGGCAAGACGGTTGACGAAGTCAAATAAACCAAGCATAGGCTTGGAAAAAAAGAGAGAGATTATGCCGAAAGTTATTTTTGCTTATACCGATGGCCACGAACTGGTGGTCGACGCGCCGAACGGAATTTCGCTGCTGGAAGTGGCGCATAAAAACAGCGTGCCGCTGGAAGGCGCGTGCGAAGGTTCGCTCGCCTGCTCGACCTGCCATGTGGTGATCGATGAAGCGTTCTACGACAAGCTGCCTGCCGCCAGCGACGACGAAGAAGACATGCTCGACCTCGCGTTCGGCCTCACGCACACCAGCCGCCTCGGTTGCCAGATCATGATGAATGACAGCCTCGACGGGTTGAAAGTGAAGCTGCCCGCCGCCACACGCAACATGATGGTCGATAAGAAGTAAAATCACGCTACTTCGGTGGCGTTTATGTAATTTTTACTTGTTATTCCGGCGCAGCGATTCATCCTCACGGGCCACAACGCCTGCAAGGATGCACCATGACCGAGATTGACACCGCCACCGCCCAGCCCCCCGAACGCAAGCGCCGTGCGCGCCTGATCCTTTATGTGTTGCTTGGAACGCTGGTGTTTTTTGCCGCCGCTGTCTTTGTCGCGTCGCAGGTCGGGCTCGACAAGGCGCTGGTGCGCCAGCAGCTCGACCGGCTGGCTGGCCAAATGCGCGAACGCGGACGCGCGCAGGGCCGCGACGTGGAATTCACCTACAGTGATATTACCATTACCGGCGGGCTGGGCGACCGCCACGCGGTGGTGCACGCGCCGAAACTGCGCATCCAGCCGCTGGACGCGAAGCCGCGCGCCGATGGCAAGCCGCAATCGCTGCAACTGACCAGCCCGGTGCTGGAGATTTACCCCGAAACCAGCAGCCTGAGCGCCATGAAACTGGCTCTGCCGCAGCCCATTACCTTCGCCAGCGCCGAGGAGCCGGACAAGAAACTGATGACCCTCAGCAGCGCGACGCCGCTTGAGGTGCGCTATGCGCACGAGAAAGTGGAGGGCGCACTGGCCGCGCACTGGCAGTTCGATGCGCCGAAATCCTATGAGGTGAGCTACCTGCGCGAGCAGCGCGCCGAAGGGGCGGAAGACGAAACGCCGACCCTCACCCCCGTCTACCAGACGATGCATGTGACGCTGGAAAAAGGCGTGGGCGAGCTTGCGATGCTGACGGGCAAAAACGGGCAGGGCACCGGTAGCCTCGAAATCAGCAACGTGGCCATGGCACCGGGGGTGGCGCCGGAAGAAGGCAAAGTCACCATCGACCAGATCGTGAGCCACTGGAGCAACCAACGCAACGAGAAGAACCTGAACGTGGTGACCTCGAGCTTCGCGATTGATAACGTGCAGGCCGATCCCGAGTTGCTGCCGTATGCCCCCATCTCGGCGGCGATGGACGTGACCTACGAAGGGGCTATGCCCACCTCGCAGGAAGAACAGGCCGCCATGCAGGCGCAGGAGTCGGCGTTCAAGCTGAAGACTTTCACCCTCAGCACCAAAGACGCTACCTTCAGCGCCACGGCCGATTTTGTGGCCACGCCGGAAGATCGCTTGCCGGTGGGCATGGCGAATGTGAGCATCACCAACGTGCCGTTCATTATTGGCGAGCTGAAAAAATACCGCCTGTTCGACGAACAAAAAGAACAGGTACTGGCGGTGCTGTTGCAGCAGGTCACCGGCACGCCATACGGCGAGCTGAAAGACGTGGTGATCGACGTGAACCGCAGCCGCGGCGGCTCGTTCAAAATCGGCGAGAGCACGTTTGAGGAGCTGTTCGCATCGCTGCTGCGCGCCAGCATGGGCAAAACCAAACCCGTGCCGGTGCCGAGCATTCCCGACGAGAAAAAAGCCCAACCGCCGGTGAAAGCGCCGGAAGATGCCAATCGCGGCTAAGGAGTACGTATGAGCGCCAAGAAAAAACCGAAAGCCCTGCCGGGCTGGGATCTCTCCGCCCTGTATGCGGGGGTGAGCGACTCCGCCATCGCCCGCGACCTTGCGGCGCTCGAGAAAAAGGCAGCCACCTTCGCCAAGCGCTATCAGGGGAAGCTGGCGACCTCGCTGGCCGAAGCGATTGCCGATTACGAGCAATTGCAGGAAGGCATTGGCAAGCTGGGCAGTTTCGCGCAGCTGGTTTATGCCGCCGACATGCGCGACCCGGCGATCACGCAGTTCTACCAGAATACCTCGGAAGCGCTGACGCGGCTTTCAAGCCGCATCATTTTCTTCACGCTTGAGATCAACAAACTCTCCGACGCGGCGGTGAAGGCGGCGCTCGCCAAAAGCAAAACCCTCGCGCGCTACAAGCCATGGATCGACACGGTGCGCGCTTACAAAAACTACCAGCTTTCCGATGAGCTGGAGCATTACATCCACGAAACGTCGGTAATCGATGGGGCGTGGCAGCGCCTGTTCGACGAAACCGTCGCCCGCCTGCATTTCACTATGGAAGGCAAGCAGGTTGGCTCCGCCGAAATCTTCGATTACCTGTCGCATAAAGACGGCAAAAAGCGCAAAGAAGCCGCGAAGGAAATCGCCCGCGTGTTCGAGGAAAATAGCGCCCTGTTCGCGCTCATTACCAACACGCTGGCCAATGCCAAATACATCGACGACAAAAAGCGCGGCTTTAAAAGCGGCATCTCGAGCCGCAATATTTCCAACCAGGTGGAAGACGCGGTGGTCGATGCGCTGATCGCCACGGTGAAGAAAAATTACAGCCACCTTTCGCACCGCTATTACGCCTGGAAGGCCAAGCAGTTCAAGCGCAAGAGCCTCGATTACTGGGATCGCAACGCGCCGCTGCCCGCCGCCGATGAAGCCGATTTCGCATGGGGCGACGCGGTGACGCTGGTGCAGGAGGCGTATCATGCGTTTTCACCGGATCTGGCGCGCGTGGGCAAGCGCTTCTTCGACGAGAACTGGATTGACGTGCCGGTGCGGCCGGGCAAATCGCCGGGGGCGTTTGCGCACCCCACCGTGCCCAGCGCGCACCCGTATCTGCTGCTCAACTATCAGGGCAAAACGCGCGACGTGATGACGCTGGCGCACGAGCTTGGCCACGGCGTGCATCAGGTGCTGTCGAACAAACAGGGCGCGCTGATGTGCGACACGCCGCTGACGCTGGCCGAAACCGCCAGCGTATTCGGCGAAATGCTGACCTTTCAGGAGCTGCTGAAGCGCGAGAAAAACAAAACGCGCCGCCAGCGCCTGATCGCCGGCAAGGTGGAAGATATGCTGAACACCGTGGTGCGGCAGATCGCGTTCTGCGAGTTCGAGCGCATGGTGCATGCGCAGCGCCGCGAGGGCGAGCTTTCGGTCGCGCGCATCGGCGAAATCTGGATGCAGGTGCAGCGCGAATCGCTCGGGCCGGCCATTCAGCTCCACCCCGAATACCATGTGTACTGGATGTATATTCCGCATTTCATCCACTCACCGTTTTATGTGTACGCCTATGCGTTCGGCGATTGCCTCGTGAACTCGCTTTACGGTGTGTACCTGAAGGAGGAAAAAGCCGGGCGCGGTGCGGCCTTCGCGAAGAAATACCACGCCATGCTGGAAGCGGGCGGCACGCTGCGCCACAAGGAGCTGCTCAAGCCGTTCGGGCTCGATGCCAGCAAGCCCGATTTCTGGCAGCAGGGGCTGGACGTGATCGCAGGCTACATCAAAGAACTCGGCGCTTAGCGCTGCTTTCATCCCTACTTTAAAGGCATGCCCGCGAAGGCGGGAATGACGGGGCAAGTGGATAGAAGAAGCCGGAAGGGAAACCTCCGCCTTACCTCGTCATTGCGAGGAGCGACGCGACGCGGCAATCCAGAAGCTTCAGCAAACGGAAGCTTCTGGATTGCTTCGCTGCGCTCGCAATGACGGCATTTGTGGGGGAGACGGACTGACGGTTATTCGGTGAGTGCATCGACCGCACGCAGCAGCACGGCAAGATCGGCCTCGCTGATATTCAGTGGCGGCATAAGATAGACGATATTTTCGAACGGGCGCAGCCATGCGCCGTGCGCCACGCATTCGCGGCGCAGCCGGGCAATGTTGGGGGATTCGAGTTCGACCACCCCGATCGCACCTTTCACGCGCACATCGACCACGCCGGCGCGGGTTTGCAGGTGTTTCAGCCCATCCCACAAGGCCAGTTCCAGCGCTTCGGCCTGCGCCACGCGCGGCTCGCGCTCGAACAGATCGAGCGAGGCATTGGCCGCCGCGCAGCCAATCGCATGCGCCATGAAGGTGGGGCCATGCATGAGCGCTTTGGCGGGGTCGTCGCTTAAAAACGCATCGAACACGTTCTGGCTGGCGAGCGTGGCGGCCAGCGGGGCATGCCCGCCGGTGAGGGCTTTGCCGAGGCAGAGAATATCGGGCTCGATGGCGGCTTCGTGGCAGGCGAAGAAATTGCCGGTGCGGCCAAAGCCGGTGGCGATTTCGTCGGCGATGAACAGGATATCCTGCTCGCGGCAGACGCGGCGGATTTCGGAGAGGATATCCGCCGAATGGAATTTCATGCCGCCTGCACCCTGCACCAGCGGCTCGATGATGAGGGCTGCGACCTGCCCGCGAATGGCGGCCACCGTGTCGGCAAATTCGGCGAAGCTGTATTCGTCGTGCGGGATGTCGAGCTGGTAGTTCTTCAGGCTCAGGCCGGTGAAGGCATTTTTGAAATCGCTGTCGCTCGATACGCCCATCGCGCCGAACGTGTCGCCGTGATAGCCGTAGGTGAAGAAAATGAATTTCGAGCGCTTGGATTCGCCCTTATTGCGCCAGTATTGCAGCGCCATTTTCATGGCCACTTCGACGGCGACCGAGCCCGATTCGGCAAAGAACACGCGTTGCATGCCAAGCCGCGTGCTGTCGCACAGGCGCTGGGCGAGGCGGTAGGGTTGGGCGTGCGCCAGCCCGGCGAACATCACGTGTGAAAGCGTGGCGGCCTGCTGCTGGATGGCTTCGACGATGTGCGGGTGCTGGTAGCCGTGGCAGGTGCTCCACCAGCTGCTGGTGCCATCGACCAGCGTGCTTCCATCGGCCAGGGTGAGGCGGCTGCCGCTGGCGCTGGCAACGGGCAGGGGCTCGGCCACCGTCTGCATTTGCGCATAGGGCAGCCAGATATGGGGGTAGCCGGTGCTGAACCAGTCGCTCATGCAGCCTTGGCTTGCACATCGCTTGCCAGGGGCATGGGGCGAAGGCCGAGTGCGGCGAACAGGGCGTCGTCGCTGGTGGCGTTCGGGTTGGCGGCGGTGAGCAGCTTGTCGCCGTAGAAAATGGAATTGGCACCGGCGAAGAAGCACATGGCCTGCATTTCGCGGCTCATATCCTCGCGGCCTGCCGACAGGCGCACCATGGATTGCGGCATCATGATGCGGGCGACCGCCACTGTGCGCACGAATTCAAGGCTGTCGATGCGCGACTGGCCTTCGAGCTTGGTGCCGGGAATGGCGATGAGCATGTTGATGGGCACCGATTCGGGGTGGGTGGGCAGGTTGGCGAGCGTGACCAGCAAATCGGCGCGATCCTGCTGGGCCTCGCCCATGCCGAGAATGCCGCCGCAGCAGGTTTTCATGCCCGCCGCGCGCACGCTTGCCAACGTATCGAGGCGATCCTGATAGGTGCGGGTGGTGATGATTTCCTGATAGAAATTTTCCGACGTATCGAGGTTGTGGTTGTAATAATCGAGCCCGGCATGGGCCAGCTCCAGCGCCTGCTCGGGGGTGAGCATGCCAAGCGTGGCGCAGGTTTCCAGCCCCATGGCCTTCACGCCCGCGATCATTTCCTTCAGCGGCTCCATGTCGCGGCTTTTGGGGCTGCGCCAGGCGGCGCCCATGCAGAAGCGGCTCGCGCCATTAGCTTTTGCCTCGGCAGCGTTTTTCAGCACTTCTTCCACGTCCATGCGCTTGGTAGCTTTCACGTCGGTGTCGAAGCTGGCGCTTTGCGAGCAATAGCCGCAATCCTCGGCGCAGCCGCCGGTTTTGATGCTGCACAGCGTGGAAACCTGCACTTCGTTCGGGTCGAAATGCTGGCGGTGGATGGTGGCCGCCTGAAAGAGCAGCTCGTTCATGGGCAGGGCAAACAGCGCGAGGGCTTGCTCGCGCGTCCAGTCATGGCGTAGGGTCATGTTTTTTATCTCGCAAGTTGGGGCGAATTCTGCGAGAGAATTAGCCGTTTCGCCCACGGGATACAAAGGAAAAATGACCAGCCTCGATCAGTTCGCCAGCACGCAGCTCGCGGCGCTTACTGCCACCCACCAGCGCCGGACGTTGCACGTCATGCGCAAAGAAGGGGTTCGGGTGGTGCTGGAGGGGCGGGAATATCTCTCGTTTGCCGATAATGATTATTTGGGGCTGAGCCAGCACCGGCGTGTGGTGGCGGCGGCCACTTCGGTGCAGGCCGCCGGCGCCGGCGCTGCACGGCTGGTGAGCGGCAACCACCCGGCATACGCCGCGCTGGAGCAAGCCCTCGCCGCGCAAAAAGGCACCGAGGCGGCGCTGGTGTTCGGCAGTGGCTACATGGCCAATATCGGCCTTATTCCGGCGCTGGTGGGCAAGGGCGACCTCGTGCTGGTCGATAAGCTGGCCCATGCCTGCATCATTGATGGGGCGAAGCTTTCGGGCGCGGCGTTTAAACGGTTTAAGCATAATGACCTTGCGCATCTCGAAACGTTGCTGGCGGATCGCGCATCGTATCGCCATGTGCTGATCTGCACCGACCATATTTTCAGCATGGATGGCGACCGCGCACCGCTGGCCGCCATGCATGCGCTGGCGCAGCGCCACAGCGCGTGGCTGATGGCCGATGACGCCCACGGCATCGGCTTTTTCGACGACCACCCGCCGGTGGATGTGTGGATGGGCACGCTCAGCAAGGCGCTTGGCAGCTATGGCGGCTATGTGGCGGGCAGCCGTGCGCTGGTCGATTACCTCGCGAGCGCGGCGCGCAGTTTCATGTTCACCACCGGCCTGCCACCCGCCTGCTGCGAGGCGGCGCAGGTGGCCCTGCAGGTGATGCAGGCCGAGCCCGATCGCGCCAGGCGCGCCCATGGTTATGCCCTGCAGGTGGCGCAGGCGCTGGGCTTGCCCGCGCCCGAGGCGGCCATTCTGCCGGTGATGATGGGCAGCGAACAGGCCGCGCTGGAAGCCAGCGAGGCATTGAAAGAAAAAGGAATTTTTGTGGTGGCGATTCGCCCGCCCACGGTGCCACCGGGCACGGCCCGCCTGCGGCTGGCCTTCAGCGCGGCGCATAGCCCCGCGCAGGTTCAGCAGTTGATTGATGCATTAAAACCATTAACAATACGACCATGAGCACACTTACGTTAAGCGGATGGGCCCAGCCCAGCGACGCGCTGACCCGCGGCCTGTCGCTGCACCACGCGCACACCTTCGATTACAGCGAATACCCCAACGCGCAGGCGAGCTTCGACGCGCTGGCCCGGCACGGCGACGTGCAGGAGGTCATCGCGTGGTCGATGGGCGCGCAGCTGGCGATTCGCGCGGTGGCGGCGGGGGTGCTTCGGCCCACGCACATGACGCTGCTTTGCGCACCGTTCCAGTTTGTGTCCGACCAGCAATTCAGTGGCGGCATGGACCCCATCACCTACCAGCAGTTCCGCACGAATTATGCCGAAGACCCGGCGCGCACGAAGAAGAAATTCCACGCGCTGGTGGCCAAAGGCGATAGCTATGCGCGGCGCATTCAGGGCATGCTCGACCACCACCCGCAGGTCGACGATACCGCGCGCTGGTTGCCGTGGCTCGATGATCTGGCGGAAACCAGCCTGCGCGGGGTGGATGCCAGCGCATTGCCGCCCACGCTGCTGATTTACGGCACGGAAGATGCCATCGTGCCCATCGCGCAGGCCGAAAAAATGCATCAATTGTTGCCGCAGGCCACCGTGTCGCGCTGGGTGGGCGCGGCGCACGCGCCGCATCTGCACGATGCCGCACGGGTGCTGCATGAAATTGCCAGCCACAAGCACGGGGGGCTTCAGGTCGCATGATTCGCCCGCAGGCAGTGCAGCGCAATTTCGACCGTGCCAGCGCGGCCTATGACCAGCATGCGCCGCTGCAACTGCAATGGCGGCAGCAATTGCTGGAAGCGGCGCGCGATTATTTCCCGGCGCAGGCGCACGTGCTGGATATCGGCGCAGGTACGGGCGGCATGGCCGCTAGCGCGCCCGAGGGCTGGCGTGTGATTTCGCTCGACCTCGCCTATGGCATGTGCCGGCAGGCGCGGGTGCATGGCGCCAGCGTGCAGGCCGATGCTACCGCCTTGCCGCTGGCCAGCGGCAGTGTGGCGGGCGTGCTGTCGTCGCTGTGTTTGCAATGGGTAGAGGATTTAGGCGCGGCGTTTTCGGAAATGCACCGCGTGCTGGCCCCCGGTGGGCATGTCGCGATCATGAGCCTCGGGCCGCAAACCTTGCAGGAATTACGCGCGTTCGATGCATTTCGCCTGCTGCCCATGCGCCCGCTGGCCGCCTATGCGCAGGCCGCTGAAGACGCAGGATTTGAACTGCTGATGGCGCAGGCCCGCAGCGAAACGCACGATTATGCCAGCATGGGGGCGCTGTTGCGCTCGTTCAAAGCCATCGGCGCGCAGGCGGCGTTTCATGCGCGGCCCACGCCGCTTGGCCCGGCGGCCTATAGCGCCATGGCAAAAACCTATGCCGCGCGGCATCCATCGGCGCAGGGCGGCATCACCGCCAGCTGGCAGCCGCTGATGCTGGTGGCCCGCAAGCGAGCGCAGGCATGAGCACGTATTTCATCGCCGGGGCCGGCACCGATATCGGCAAAACCTTCACCACCTGCGCGTTGATCGAGGCGGCCAAGCGGCAGGGTCGCGCGGTGGCGGCGTTCAAGCCGGTCATCACTGGTTTCGACCCCGACGATGCGCAAAGCGACACCGCCCTGCTGATCGACGCGCTGGATGGCGGCACGGTGGAAGAAATTTCGCCATGGCGCTACCGCATGCCGCTTTCGCCGGAAATGGCGGCGCAGCTGGAAGGCCCGCCGCTCGGCCTCGCGCAGATGGATGCATGGGTGGCGCAGGTGAAAGACCGCGCCGCGCTGACGCTGATTGAAACCGCCGGTGGCGTGATGGTGCCGTTGAACGCGCAGGCCACCACCCGCGACTGGATGCGCGAGGCGGGCCTGCCGGTGGTGTTGGTGGTGGGGTCGTATCTGGGTGCGATCAGCCATGCGCTGAGCGCGGTGGAAGCACTGCACGCGGCGGAAATCCCCATCGCGGCGATGGTGGTGAACCAATCCCAGCAAGGGCCGGATTTGATCGCCACGTGCGAAAGCATTCGCCGCCATGCGCATGGGGTTGGGCACATCGTTGCGCAGCGGCGGGTGCAGCACCCGAAAGATGCCACGGCGGTCCACGCCCTGCTGGAGGAATTAGCATGAACTTCATCGAACATCTGCAGCGGCTGGCGATGATTCGCACCAAGCCCGAGCCCGTTGGCCCGCGCTATGGCGACATTATGGAGCGCGCGGTAGCGGCGGGAATTGACCTGTGGGTGTTCTACGCGCTGTTTTTCGACCTGTTCCGCTGGATTTCGACAAAACTCTATGCCTATGCCGACCCGGCGTTGCTGGAGCAGGCGCGCGAAACTCCGCAGGTCGGGGTGGCGCTGGTGCTGCTGTGGAAAGCCGGGGCGGTGCAGCTCTGGTTCCTTGATTGCGTGGTGCAATTCCTCATCATTGGGGTGCTGGTGGTGGGCATGCAAATGATCTGGCAGGCCACGCCGGGCAAATGGATCATGGGGCTTAAAATCGTGCGGCGCGGCACGTTGGCACCGGTGGCGCGTTGGCGCTATGTGCTGCGCTATCTGGCGTATCTTCCGTCGCTTGGGCCGCTCATGCTTGGCATGATCTGGGCCAGTTTCAATCACGAGCGCCGCACATGGCACGATATCATCGCGGGGACGGTGGTGCACCAGACCCGCCCGCGTGGCTGGTATTGGGCGCAGGTGAAGCGTGGCGGGCGCTGGGTGCTTGGCCGGGTTCGCGGGCAACGCGCCGAAGCGGAATAAACCCTAGCCGCGATGGAACAGGCGGTGGCCCAGCCACCCGCCACACAGCGCCATGGCGATGGCCGCAAAGCCATATAGCCACGGGCGCTGCTGCGCCTCGCGGTAGATCATGGCATCGAAACCGGTTTTGTAGACACGCAGCGGAATGGTCTGGAAGGCGATGGGTTTGCCGTCGCTGAACAAATAGACTTCCACACTGTAGGTGCCGCCGGGCAGGGTGTCGGGCACGTTCAGCCGTGCGCTGAACAGGCTTTCGCCGAAATAGGTGATGCGGTCGAACGGCTCCTGCCAGCGGCGCTTGCTGACGAGCAGCTCGCGCAGGGCTTTGTCGAACGTGTCGTTGCTGGAGCTGTTGCTGCCCAAAATGGCCTGCCGCGCGCCAAGGCCAAGCTGCTGCAGGGTGTAGCGCGCGGCGATGTCTTTCAGCGGACGGGTGGTGGTGGTGGCGTAAAACAGCGGTAGCTGATCGTATTTATGTTGTTCTACATGCATCCACATGCCGGCGTTGCGCTCTTTGCGGCGCAGGGTGACGTTGGCGGTGGGGCCGCGCACGGCGATGACCAGATCGCCACGCACATTGCGGGCGCCGTAGATCAGCAACTGGGTGCCGGTGAAGCCGGAATGAATCTGGATGTCGCGTTGCGAAATATCGGCCACCATAGGCCCAGCGAGGGTAATCGCTTCGGGTTGCGGCACCAGTTGGGCATTCGCCAGCGGTGGCATCAACAGCAGCGCGAGGGTGAGGAGATGCTTCATGGCTGCATGACCGTGAGAGTGTAGAGGTCTTTCGGGGTAATGAACAGGCCGTAGGCAAGGCTGCACACCATCAGGCATAGCAGCGCGGCCATGAGGCCACGCACCGCGTAATGTGGGATATGCTGGCTGAGGCGCACGCCCCATTGCGCGCCGATGGCGGAGCCGATGAGCAGCAGCGCCGCCAGCACGATATCGACCGAATGGGTGGTGACGGCGTGCAGCATGGTGGCGGCGGCGGTGATGAAGATGATCTGGTAGAGCGAGGTGCCGACGGTGACTTTCGGCGGCATGCGCAGCAGATAGAGCATGGCAGGCACCATGATGAATCCGCCGCCCACACCAAGCAACGCCACCAGAATGCCGCTCACCAGCCCGATCGCCATCGGTAACAGGACGCTGTGATCGACATCGCTCTGGGCGAATTTTTTGCGCCATTTCAGGCGTTGCACCCATTCGGGAAACACCACGTAGCGCAGGGTGGGACTGGCCACGCCGCGCTTGCCCGCATGCCACAAATGATAAGCCTCGCGCCCGGTGATGATGCCGATGCCACCGAGCAGCACAATGTAGAGCAGCGAGATCATGAGGTCGATCTGGCCGACGCGCTTGAGCTGCGCGAAGATATACACGCCGAGCAGCACGCCCGCCATGCCGCCCGCAACCAGCCAGTTGCCCATCTGGATATCCACGCGCTTATGTTTCAGGTGCGAGAGGAACCCGGAGAAAGAGGAGGCGATAATCATGTTCGCGCTGGTGGCAACCGCCACGGCGGGCGGCACATCGAGCATCAGCAGGATGGGGGTGAGCACAAATCCGCCGCCAATGCCGAACAGGCCAGAGAACACCCCGGCGATCCCACCCAGCATCAGCAGGCCAAACGCATTGGCCGAAAGCTCTGCGATGGGCAGGTAGATATGCATGCTAGCCGACGATGAAGCGGGCGAAATACTGGCGCAGGCGGGCTTCGCCTTCGCTGTCGAAGCGCAGCATGATGTCCTGCACCATGCCGTTCAGGATTTTCTCGCGCTGCGACACGGTGGCTTTTTCGTTCACGGTCTGCATGCGCGATACATCCACATCCGCATCGGCGATGGAGATGGTCTGCACGCCGTCATACAGCTTCATGGTCACGCGCACATGGGCGTCGTAGCGCTCGCTTTGCTGGTCGGTGAAGAAACCCTCGATTCCGTCTTTCAGCTTCAGGTCGGTTTGTTTCACGGCGGCGTCTTCGATGGTGATTTCGAGCGTGCCCGCCTGGCCCGCAGCGATCAGGCGCTGGCCGGCCCATTGGTGAATGGCAGTGGCGGGCGAGGTAGGCAGCGTGTGTTCGATATAAGGCATGGTCATGCTTGAGCGGTAGCTGTCGATGACCTTCACCTGCGCCACGTTCAGGCGGATGGGCGCGCGGTTGCTGAAGGTGATGGGGGCAGGGGCGCTCACCTGCGGCGCGTCTTCGCAGGCCGTGAAGGTGAGGGCGACCAGCGCCAGTGCGAGTAGTTTTTTCATGGTTTTCTCCAATTTTTGAGCGTGAAATATAGACGGTTGCGCCAGCTTGTCACGTAGTTTGAAGCCAGGGCGGCGGTGCGCTGGTCTTGGCGTCCGGCGGGCGAATGTAATGCGGCATGGCTTCGGCGAGTGTGGCGGCGGGCAGTTGCGGCGCGATGCTGCACAGCGTGGCCGCCTGCGGGCCGGGCCGGTAATGGGGGTGATCCACGCCCACATGGTGGCCGTAGCAATCCGGCAGGTCGGCAAGCTCGGCGGGTTTGACCAGGCGAATATCGCCGGTGGGCGCGGTGCCGGAAAAAGATTGCACGAACAATTCGCCTTTGCCCGCATTTAGCGCGACATGGAAATGCGGTTGGTTGATTTCAAACGCCACGGCCTGCGGCGCGGTGAGCAGGCGAATGGGGGTGCCATGCGCCAGCACCAGCCCATGCAACGTGGCGAGCGCAATGCGCAGGCCGGTGAAGCTGCCGGGGCCGGTGGTGGTAACAATGGCCGCGAGCTCTTTATACGCAACGCCGCCTTCGTTCAGTACATCCTGAATGGCGGGCACCAGCAGCGCCGCCTGCTGGCCCTGTGCCAGCGCGCGCGTAAAAACCGTTCCGCCCACAGCCAGTGCCACGCTGGCCTGCGGCGTGCTGCAATCGAAGGCGAGGATGGGTTTGTCGTTGAAGTCGGCCATGGGGTGGGGTATGGCTGAGCGCCATTCAGAACACAAGAGGTAGATATGAGCGCTTTGGCATCCCAATCCTGCAAACCCTGCAACGCCGGCGACGGCAAACTGGCGGGCGCAGAAATCCGTAAATTGCTGGCGGAGCTGCCGGAATGGGAACTCTCGAGCGACGGCGGTACCCTCACGCGCTACATCGAATACAAAAGCTATCGTCAGGCGCTGGAAGCGCTGGTGAAAATCTCGGCCATCGCCGAGAAGGAACAGCACCACCCGGATCTTGGCATCGGCTGGGGCTACCTCGATATTTCGCTCACCACCCACGCGGTGGACGGGCTGACGAAAAACGACTTCATTTCGGCGGCGAAGTACGACGAAGTGGTGTAAGGCGCGCGTCGCCCCGGAATCATGACGAAGAAAGTCTACATTAAGACCTACGGCTGCCAGATGAACGTGTATGACAGCACGCGCATGATCGACGTGCTGGCACCGCAGGGCTATGTGGCGACCGACGCGCCCGAAGGGGCGGATCTGGTGATTTTGAACACCTGCCATATCCGTGAGAAGGCGGCGGAAAAAATGTATTCCGACCTTGGCCGGGTGCGCGCCGAAAAGCTGAAACAGGCGCGCGAGGGGCGGCAGATGCAGATTGCCGTGGCCGGGTGCGTGGCGCAGGCCGAAGGCGAGGAAATCATCGCCCGCGCACCGTATGTCGATATGGTGATCGGCAGCCAAAGCTACCACAACCTGCCAGAAATGATCGAGGCGGCGCAAACCGGCAAACCGGCCGTGGAGCTGGATTTTCCTGAAGTGCAGAAATTCGACCTGCTGCCGGAAACCCTGCAGCCGCAGGGCGTGAGCGCGTTTGTGTCGATTCAGGAAGGGTGCGACAAATTCTGCACCTTCTGCGTGGTGCCCTACACGCGCGGCGCGGAATATTCACGGCCTATCGATGCCATCGAGCGCGAAGTGCGCCAGTTGGTCGATCACGGGGCGATGGAAATTACCCTGCTGGGGCAGAACGTGAATGCCTATCACGGCGAAGGGCCGGACGGCAACGAATGGACGCTCGGCAGGCTGTTTGAGCGGCTCGCGCGCATTCCGGGCCTGAAGCGCCTGCGCTACAGCACCAGCCACCCGCGCGATGTCGATGACGACCTCATTCGCGCCCATGGCGAGATTGAAATCCTGATGCCGTGCCTGCACCTGCCAGTGCAATCGGGCAGCAATGCCATGTTGAAGGCGATGAACCGCAAACACACGGCGGATCATTATATTGGCATCATCGAGAAATTCCGCGCGGCGCGGCCGGATATGGCGTTCTCCAGCGATTTTATCGTCGGCTTCCCCGGCGAGAGCGAAAAGGATTTTGAAGACACGCTGCGGCTGGTGGAAACGGTGGGCTTCGCCAGCGGTTTCAGCTTCACCTACAGCCCGCGCAGCGGCACCCCCGCCGCCAACAAAAACGACCAGCTCAGCGAGCGCGAAAAAGCCGCGCGGTTGCAGGTTTTGCAGGCCTTGTTGGTGAAGCAGCAAACCCGGTTTAACGAAAGCAAGATCGGCACGATCCAGCCCGCCCTGTTCGACCGCCCCGCCAAATGGGCCGGGCAATGGCGCGGCAAGTCGCCGTTCATGCAATCGGTGGTGGTCGAGAATACTGGGGATATTAATAATCGGCTGGTAGACGTGCAGATTACCGAAGCCTACGCTCATGTGCTGAAGGGGGTGGTGGTATCCACCCTTGAATCACGTCATCCCTGCGAAGGCAGGGATCTCGGGCCACGGGCGATGCAGATGCAGGGCACCGTGACGCCTTAGGTTCCTGCCTGCGCAGGAATGACCATTTAGGGAGAACGCCTTTGGCCAAGCTCGATAAAAAGATCGCCCGCGATACCCAGACCGTCAACGTTTTCTTCGAGCAGAACCAACATCTACCCCAGCTATACGGCGATCGCGATGCGCATCTGGAGCGGCTGGAACAGCTGCTGCATGTCGAGCTGGTCAGCCGCGGCAACATGATCTCCATCACCGGCCATAAGCGCGATATCGATGCCACCGAGCAGGTGCTGCAAAGCCTCTACAAAAAAATCGAAGCGGGCGAGGATATCGGCGAGGCCGAAATCGACGCCGCCGTGCGCATGATGCCGCCGGTGAACGACAAAGCCCCGAAAAACCGCCATGGCAACGCCGAAGTGAGTACGGATGTCTATATCCGCACCATGCGCAAAACCGTCACGCCCTACACCCATATTCAGGCGAACTACATCCGCGCCATGTATGATAACGACCTCGTCTTCGCCCTCGGGCCGGCGGGGACGGGTAAGACCTACATCGCCGTGGCGATGGCGGCCTACATGTTCATGAACAAAAAGGTCGAGCGCATTATCCTGTCGCGCCCGGCGGTCGAGGCGGGGGAGAAGCTTGGTTTCCTGCCCGGCGACATGAAGGAGAAACTCGATCCCTACATGCGCCCGCTCTACGACGCGCTGTTCGACATGATGCCGCCCGAGCGCGTTCAGGAGGCGATCGAAAACGGCGAGATCGAGCTGGCGCCGCTGGCCTTCATGCGGGGCCGCACGTTCAGCAACGCCTTCGTGATTCTCGACGAGGCGCAGAACACCACCCGTACGCAGATGAAAATGTTCCTCACCCGCATGGGCGAACGCTCGCGCATGGTGATTACGGGCGATGCTTCGCAGATCGATTTGCCGAAAGACATCAAATCCGGCCTCACGGATTGCATCCCGAAGGTCGAGAACATTCCCGGCATCGACGTGGTGCGCTTCAGCGACGGCGACGTGGTGCGCCACCCCATTGCCGCGAAAATCATCAAGGCCTACGATGACTGGGAAGCCAAAAAACAGAAATACAGCGAGCAGAATGAAGCCGAATAAGGTTGCGGTGCTTGCCGAAGATGCGCGCTGGCGTGGCCATGGGGCGGCGGTGCGCCGCGCTGCGCAGGCGGCGCTCACGCATGAGCGCGCGCAAGGCGGCATCAATGTGATGCTGGCCGACGATGCGGCGGTGCGCAGCCTGAACCGCGATTACCGGGCGAAAGACAAGCCAACCAACGTGCTGTCATTTCCCGATGGTGAGCATGGGCATCTCGGCGATGTGATTCTCGCCTATGAAACCATCGCGCGCGAAGCGGAGCAGCAGGGGAAGACGCTGCGCGACCACCTTGCGCATCTGGTGGTGCATGGGGTGCTGCATGTGCTGGGCTACGACCACGAGCAGGGCGAAGCCGAGGCGGAAGCGATGGAAGCGCGCGAGATTACCATTCTCGCTGGTTTAGGCATTGATAATCCCTACGAGGAACGATAACATCGCGCTATGAACCAGTCACCCTCAGTGGCTCCACCGGAAAAAAGCGACCTCGCGCCCGTCAGTAAGCCCGCCTCGGCTTACGATAAACACTCGCGCCTTGCGCTGGCGGTAAAATGGTTCCGCCACAAGCTGGTGGGGCGCAGCGAAGCGGGCATTAAGGAAATCCTCGAAGAAGCGCTGGAAGAAGAGGCCGAGCATGGCCTGCGCATCTCCGACGAGGAGAAAAACCTGCTCAAGAACATGATCCATTTCGGCGAACTCACCGTGCGCGATATTATGGCGCCGCGCGCCGATATCATGGCGCTGTCGATTGATATGCCCTTTGATGAGTTGAAAAAATACGTCATCGACATCGGCCATACGCGCATCCCGGTCTACCGCGAGTCGCTCGATAATATTGCGGGCTTCCTGCATGTGAAGGATTTGTTCCCATGCCTCGCCACCGGCGAGCATTGCGATGTTGCAAGCATCCTGCGCGCCATTCTGTTTGTGCCGCCCAGCATGCGCATCGTCGACCTGCTGCTGAAAATGCGGGTGTCCGGCTGCCACATCGCCATCGTGGTCGATGAATATGGCGGCACGTCGGGCATGGTGACGATGGAAGACCTGTTCGAGGAAATCGTCGGTGAGATTCAGGATGAACATGACGAGGCGGAAGGGACGCCGCTGCGCTGGCTGAATGAAACCACGCTGGAAGCCGACGCGCGGGTGCAGGTCGAGGCGCTGGAAGAGGCGCTGGCCGACAGCGTGAACCGCGACGACGAAGATGATTTCGATACGCTTGGCGGTTTCCTGTTTTCGCGGCTGGGGCGGGTGCCGGTGCGCGGCGAGGTGCTGACCTTCCACCCGCGCTATAAATTTGAAATCCTGGCGGCCGATCCGCGTCGCATCCGGCTGGTGCGCATCACGCGCGTGGCCGAAACCGTGGCGGCATGATTTATCCCCATCCCTGCATTTGTAACTTTTCATTAACCCGCGAATTAACTAATCCCCGAAAGCGATGACGGGGTTTACGCAACGGCTGCATTACAAGCTGCGCCTGCTGGATGAATGGCAGGCGTGGTTGGTGTGCTTTCTGGCTGGCGCGGCCAGCGCGCTCGCCTTCGCCCCGATGAACGCCTTTTATGTGCTACCGCTCACGCTGCCCTTGCTATACCTGCTGCTGGACGCGGCGAGCAGTCGCCGTGGTAGCGTGCTGCGCGGGTTTTTCTTTGGTTATGGCTATGCCATGGCGGGCACCTACTGGATCGCGTATGCGCTGGCGGTGGATATAGAGCGTTTCGGCTGGCTGATTCCTATTTCCACGCTGGGGCTAAGCGCGGTCATGGCATGGCCCTATGCGCTGCTTGGAGTGCTGTTCTGGTGGCGGCGCAGCGGCGATGCTTTCGCCGATCTTTTGCGCTTTCTGGTGCTGTGGGTGCTGCTAGAGTACGCGCGTTCGCTGGGCATGTTCGGCTTTCCATGGAACCTGCTGGGCTATGCCGCGTTGCCATCGCTTTCCATCAGCCAGTTGGCGGCATTTACGGGGCCTTACGGGCTGAGCCTGCTGGTGCTGGCAGTGGCGCTGGTGCCGCTGGCATGGATCAAGCCGGGAATTTCGCGGCGCATGGCCGGTGCGTATTCGCTGCTGGTGGTGGGGCTGCTGCTGGCGAGCGTTAGTATGGGTGCCGCACGGATCCCGCCAGAAGTGGAGGTGAGCGGCACTCGGCTTCGGCTGGTGCAGCCGAATATTCCCCAGCGCATGAAATGGACGCAGGAGGGCCGCATTCAGTCGCTGCGCGTGCATGCGCAGCTGTCGCAGCAGCCCAGTGAAACGCCCGACGGCATTCCGCCCACCATTATCTGGTCGGAAACGGCGATGCCGTTCACGCTCTACCCGGAAAGTGTATGGCCGTCGCGGTTGAGCGGTATGTTGCCGCCGGGGCGCACGCTGATTACGGGGGCCGTGCGCGCGGAAACGCGTGGGCTGAAACTGAATATCTGGAACAGCATTGTGGTGATCGAAAACGGCATTCAGCGCGCCGCCTACGATAAGCACCAACTGGTGCCGTTTGGTGAATTCGTGCCGCTGCGCAGCGTGCTTCCGTTGGAGAAAATTACCCCCGGATCGATTGATTTTTCGCGCGGGGTGGGGGCGGGCTATTTCCGCCTTGGCGCGCTGCCGCCTTATAGCGCACTGGTGTGCTACGAGGTGATTTTCCCGTGGATTGCGATTGATGCCGGCCGCCGGCCTGCATGGCTGCTGAACGTGACCAACGATGCGTGGTATGGCGATTCTCCCGGCCCCTACCAGCATTTTGCGACCAGCCGTTTCCGTGCAATTGAGCAGGGATTACCGATGGTTCGCGTGGCGAATACCGGCATTTCGGGCATTATTGATCCCTATGGCCGCGTGGTGCAGGCCTTGCCGCTGGGCACCCAGGGGGTGATGGATGGCAGCTTGCCGCAGCCCGCACCGGCTACGCCGTATGGCCGTTACCATGAATGGCCCATGGCGGTGCTGCTGCTAGGGCTATGGCTCGCCGGAGGCTTGCGCCTTTGGCTAAAAAAGAGTTAATATAATTATTAATTCCCTTGCGCGCCGAAGAGGGATTCTCTAGTGCTGCGCTTTTAATGAAACACTTAAACAGCAGCATTCGTATACCGCTATGAGCACACCCCATCCCGTTGACGTGCATGTTGGCCGCCGCCTGCGCCTGAAGCGCACGATCCTTGGCCTCAGCCAGGATTCCGTTGGTAAGGAAATCGGCGTGACCTTCCAGCAGATCCAGAAATACGAACGCGGCATTAACCGCATGGGCGCGAGCCGCCTGTATGATTTTGCCAAAGCGCTTGGCGTCAACGTCTCCTACTTCTTCGAGGGCTATGGCGATTACGCAATGGAAGAGGTAAGCAACTACGCGCTGGGCGAGCCGCCGAGCGCCGGGTTCGAGGGCGAAAAAATCAATAACCGCGAAACGCTGGAAGTGATGCGCGCCTATTACCGCATCAAAAGCCCGGCGCTGCGCAAACGCATCATCGAGCTGATCAAGGCCATGGCCGCCGACGACGCCGACGACAAAAAAGTCGGCTAAGCGTTCCCGCACCTTCGTACTTGCCTTTTGCACCGTAACGGTGAATACAGGATGCACTTGTGGGCATTTCGTGCTTGGCGGCCACTCTTTCCGGACTAAGCGAACTTCAGCAGTCATGCGCGGCTGCCCATCCGTTTTCATTTAAGCCGCGATAGTTCTATGCACGCCAAACGCCCCTATATTTTCACCAGTGAATCCGTTTCCGAAGGCCACCCCGACAAAGTCTGCGATCAGGTATCCGACGCAATTGTCGATGCCATTCTGGCCATCAACCCCGAAGGGCGCGCGGCGATCGAAACGCTGGCCACCACCAACCATGTCAGCATCGCGGGGGAATATCGCGGGGCCGACAGCCTCACCCGTGGCCGCATGAACGACATCGCGCAGGACGTCATCAAGGGCATCGGCTACGATCAGGAAGGGTTCGACTGGCGTAAGATCGACTTCATCAACCATGTGCACGCGCAATCGGCCGATATCGCCATGGGCGTCGATGCGGGCGACCACAAGGAAGAGGGCGCGGGCGACCAGGGCATCATGTTCGGTTTCGCCTGCACCGAAACCGACGAGCTGATGCCTGCAACGCTGCATTATTCGCACCGCATTCTGCAAACCCTGTCGGAAGGCCGCCGCAGCGGCCAGTGGGCCGGGCTTCGCCCCGATGCGAAAAGCCAGGTGAGCCTTGAGTATGTCGACGGCAAGCCCGTGCGCGCCACCAACGTGGTGGTGTCGACCCAACACAGCGCCGACATGGCGCAATCCGAGATTCGCGACATCGTGCGCGGGGTGGTGGCGGGTATCCTGCCCGAGGGCTGGATGCCCGAGGAGCAAAACCTGTTCGTGAACCCGACCGGCCAGTTCATCATCGGCGGGCCGGATGGCGATACGGGCCTGACGGGCCGCAAGATCATCGTCGATACCTATGGCGGGGCTGCCCCGCATGGCGGCGGTGCGTTCAGCGGCAAAGACCCCACCAAGGTCGACCGCTCGGCGGCCTATGCGGCGCGTTACCTCGCGAAAAACGTGGTCGCTGCCGGGTTGGCCGATCGCTGCACCATCCAGATTTCCTACGCCATTGGCGTGGCGCGCCCCATGTCGTTCTACGTGAACACCCATGGTGCCGACCGCGTCGATCCGCAAAAGCTGGAACGCGTGCTGCAGGAGCTGGTCGATTTGCGCCCCAAAGGCATTCGCACCCATCTGCAGCTCAATCGCCCGATCTATTTGCCGAGCGCCAGCTATGGCCATTTTGGCCGCCAGCCGGGCGCAAATGGCGAGTTCAGCTGGGAAAAACGCGACCTGGTCGAGGCGCTTCGCCGCGAATTCGGCTTGAGTGCCGCCGCCTAAGGCGCTATGTGCGCGCCCCATGGCGTATTCACCTCCCAGTTTCCTAAGCTCGTTCGGTCGCAATCGTGGCCGTGCGCTGCGGCCCTACCAGCAATCGCTGGTGGACGATGTTTTGCCCACGCTTTCGCCGCGCTACGCGCCGGGCGAGGCAGGTGAGGCGGTGATGCGCGACTGGGTGGCCAGCCTGCCATTCGGGCAGTATCGCCGCATCGCGCTGGAGATCGGTTTTGGCGCAGGAGAGCATTTGCTGGCACAGGCCGCCCACCACCCGGACACGCTCTGGATCGGCTGCGAACCCTACATCAACGGCGTGGCCAAATGCCTCTCGGGCATGGCCGAAAAAAAACTCACCAACCTGCGCTTCTGCACCTATGATGCCCGCCACCTCATTGCCGCGCTGCCGGATGGGTGTCTGGACAGCGTGTTTATCCTGTTCCCCGACCCCTGGCCAAAAGCCAAACACAACAAGCGGCGGCTGGTGAGCGTGGACACCTTCGCTATGCTGGCGCGTGTGCACAAGCCCGGTGGGCGCTTACTGCTCGCCACCGACCATGTCGATTATTCGGTATGGATGCTGGAACATCTCGCCGCCACCCCGCATTACGAATGGCGCGCGCAATGCCGCATTGATTGGGAAACCCCGCCCGCCGACTGGACGCAAACCAAATACCAGCGCAAAACCACCGCCGAAGGCCGACCGCCACTATTTTTCGAGTGCGTTCGCGCCTAGCTATGGTCGCGCACAGCGCGTTGCTGCTGGGATTGAACCTGTTCCATGATGGAGTAAATGGTCTGCGGATCGGCGTTGAGTGCATGGGCATGCGCCCAGTTCGCAATGGCGTTTGCGGCGGCGAGCCGTGTGGTCGGTGTAAAAAGATGGGAGCCGGGGATGGTAGCTGCGGGCAAATGCGCGTTTAGCTCGAATGCAATCGCGTCGCTCGTTTTGTAAAACCCCTCTTCGCCGAAATAGCGAATGAGATGCCCATTGCCAATGCGTTGCACATTCCCTTCCGGCGCACCTTCGTCGGGTAGTTTGTTCTGGTCGTAGAGGCCGACCGTAATGAACTGCGCCATGAGGCCGATATAGTTGTAAGCCGAATCATCCATGCCCCGCTTATAGCGCGGGATTGTGTCAGTCTGATGACGGAAATGGTTTTTTAAGCTTAGAGGCTTCTCGTATCAAAGCGATCAATGGTCATCATGCAGGTGTAGAGAGATTTTCCATCGGCGTGAAATCCCAGGCTTTCAAAGTAAGTAGCGATTTTGTTCGAAAGTGCATGCATGGCAAGCGGTGTTAAGCGAGCCTTTGCAACAGAATCGTTCGCGGGCAAAGCATCTTTGATCATTTCTTTGATGTGATGTTCAATGTTTTCCGACCGATCACTGGTGGAGAGGTATTTTTCAACACGTGCTTTGTGTGTGTCATCGCGTGGGGCGCTGTCGGCGGAATCAAAAATACCCATGTTATCGAGTGCTACGTATGTCGTAACAACATAAGCGATTTCTGGGCTGTAGGTATCCGTTTCCATGGAACAGCTATTAACACGGGATTATGTCAGTCTGATGACGGAAATGGTTTTTTAGCGCCCGCGGCGCATCATCTGGTAATTCAGCAGCCCGGCGGCGATGCTGGAGGGGATGTCGAGGATGAGCAGCTTGGCGATTTCTTCGGCACCGCGCGTTTCGCGGCCACGGTGGTCTTTCGGCAGCATGGGCTTTACCAGTGGGTAAATGGCTTTTTGCAGGGCGGGCAGGGCGTTGGGCGCCAACTGGTCGATGAGCATGATGCAGCCCAGCGAGCCCGCCACGCCCACGGTTTTGCCAAACACTGCCTGTTTGACTTCCGACGGATGGAACGAGCCCTCGACCGCCAGCTGCAGGGGAATATGCGCGATAAACCCGGCGGCAATCATGCCCGCGCCCTTGACCAGCAGCGATGCGCGCTGCTGCGCGGCTTTGGCGATGGTATCCGGGCTGTCGGCGGGGTGCTTGCGTTGCAATGAGGGGCCAATGAAGTGGCGGGCCACGAAGTCGCGCGCCGGGGCGATCAGCCGCGGGTGGTGTTCCATCACCAGCAGCGCGCCCATGGAAACGGCGGTGCTGGCACCTTCGGCGAAGGCGATGGGGGCAATCGAACTGTTTTTTGCGGTCGTCATGGGGCGATATAGGCCCAGTATAGCCCGCATGTGTGACAGTTTCATGAATGCCGCCCCGGATTCTGCTTGCAAAAGCGCTGCCTGTTGCGTATATCCCTCGCAACATTCACATACATCCGGCAAGAGGTGGCTCGAAAGAGGCGCCTTTTTTATTGGGAAAATCATGGCCACGCTGATTGAGAAAATTGAAGCATTGCTCACCCCCTCCATCGAGGAGTTGGGGTTCGAGGTGGTGCAGGTGAAATTCATCGAGGGCAATAAATCGAAGCTGCTGCAGATTATGGCGGAAAAGCCCGATGGCAGCATGAATGTCGATCATTGCGCCGAAATCAGCAACCATGTGAGTGCGATCCTCGATGTGGAAGACGTGATTCCCGGCCATTACCGGCTGGAGATTTCCTCGCCCGGTATCGACCGCCCGCTGGTGCGCCACAAGGATTATGAGAGCCATCTCGGCCACCTCGCCAAGATCGAGCTGACGCTGCCGGTGGAAGGCCGCAAGCGCTACACCGGTACGCTGAAAACGCTGATTGGTGACCTTCTTACCATTGAGGTCGACGGCAAGCCCGTTGTGCTTGATCTGAACGATATCCAGTCGGCGAAGCTGGTGCTGACCGATGCATTGATTAATGAACACCTGAAAAAACAAGCCGAGTAGGAGTCTAGTATGGCCGTTTCCCAAGTTATCCATGGCAGCACCGAGATGCTGCAAATCGCCGATGCCGTGGCACGCGAGAAAAACATCGAGCGCGACCAGGTGCTGGAGGCGATGGAAAATGCAATCCAGATCGCGGGCCGCAAGAAATACGGTGCCGAGCATGATATCCGTTCGGTGATCGACCGCAAAAACGGCGCGATTTCGCTCTACCGTGTCATCACGGTAGTTGAGGAAGTCGATCCCGAACTGCAGGCCCAGCAAATGACGCTGGCCGATGCGCAGAAAAAACACAAAGGCCGCGAACTGGAAATCGGCTCGGAAATCCGCGACGAACTGCCGCCGATCGATTTCGGTCGTGTCGCCGCGCAGACCGCGAAGCAGGTGATCGTGCAGAAAGTGCGCGATTACGAGCGCGAGCACCAGTTCGAAGAATTCAAAGACCGCGTGGGCGAAATCGTGAACGGTACGGTCAAGCGCATGGAATACGGCAACGTGACGGTGGATTTTGGCCGCGCCGAAGCCGTGATCCGCAAGGATGAACTCATCCCGCGCGAAAACTTCCGCACCGGCGACCGCATCCGCGCCTATATCTTCGATGTGCGCCGCGAGAAAACCGGCCCGCAAGTGTTCCTGAGCCGAACCCGCCCGGAATTCATGGCGAAGCTGTTCATGCAGGAAGTGCCCGAGATTTACGACGGCATCATCGAGATCAAGGCCGTGGCGCGCGACCCCGGCAGCCGTGCGAAAATCGCGGTGCAAAGCAACGACCCGAGCGTCAACCCCGTGCTGTCGTGCGTGGGTGTTCGCGGTTCGCGCGTGCAGGCGGTGGTTTCCGAACTGCAGGGCGAGAAAGTCGACATCGTGCAATTCGCCGAAGACCCTGCGACCTTCGTGGTGAACGCGCTCTCCAGCGCTGAGGTAAGCAAAGTGGTGATCGACGAAGATTCGAACCGCATCGAAGTGGTAGTGCCCGACGATCAATTGTCGCTCGCCATTGGCCGCCGCGGCCAGAACGTGCGCCTCGCTGCCCAGCTCACCGGCTGGAGCATCGACATCCTCACCGAGGAAACCGAATCTGAGCGCCGCACGCAGGAATTCAACCGCCTGAGCGAGCTGTTCGTGGAAGCGCTGAACGTGGAAGAAGTGATCGCGCACCTGCTGGTGACCGAAGGCTTCAGCAGCGTGGAAGAAGTGGCGTATGTGCCGGTCGAAGACCTCGCCGATATCGAAGGATTTGACGAGAACGTGGCCGAGGAACTGCGCAACCGCGCGCAGGAATACCTCGACACCAAAGAGGCCGAAACCACCAAGAAACTCAAGGATCTGGGCGTGGAAGACGCGCTCATTAACCTTGAAGGGCTGGATATTGAGATCGTCGAAAAACTGGCGGGCGAGGGCATCAAATCGCTCGACGATTTCGCCGGTCTCGCGACCGACGAATTCTTCGAGATCGTGCCCAAATCCGGCCTCAGCCGCGACGAGGTGGAAGCCATGATCATGAAACAGCGCGAGGCATGGTTCTAAGGAGCCGCGCACGGGTGGGCCGGGCCAGCAATGGTTCGGCCTGCCGCGCTGAATCATTGCATGAAAGCCAGCCCCGAACGTAGTTGCATCATCACCCGGGAAACGCGCAATAAGCGCGAGCTTTTGCGGTTCGTGGTGTCGCCGGAGGGGGTGCTGGTGGCCGATCTTTCCGGCAAGCTGCCGGGGCGCGGCATCTACACCCTGCCATCGCGCCTGACGGTGGCTGAGGCCATCGCCAAAAAAGCCTTCCCGCGCGCCGCGAAAGAAGCCGTGCGCATTCCCGACGGGCTGCTTGACACGATCGAGAATCAACTGGCCCGCCGCGTGGCCGATGCGCTTTCGCTGGCGCGCAAGGCGGGGCAGGTGGTGACCGGCTTCGAGAAGGTCGATGAAACCGTGAAAACCGGCCGCGCCGCCGCGCTCATTCACGCCAGCGACGCCAGCGAAGACCAGGTGCGCAAACTGCGCGATGCGGAAATTCCCACCTTCCGGGAATTGCCGCGCGAGGTATTGTCGCAGGTGCTGGGGCGCGAAAACGCGGTACATGTGGCCGTGCTGGAAGGCCCGGCGGCCACGCTTTTTATTGAGGCAGCGCGCCGTTTTGCTTTCTTTCTTGCCTGAACTGCTCTATAACGCGGCACCTTTTGCTGTAAACTGCTGGAAAACACCATGTCCGATAACGATAATAACTCGAAAAAAGAAGCGCTTAAATTGTCGAGTCCGAGCACGCTCTCGCTGACAAAGACGCTCGATGCCGGCAAGGTGAAGCAGAAC
Organism: Rickettsiales bacterium; assembly: GCA_044341105.1. Lineage (GTDB taxonomy): Bacteria > Pseudomonadota > Alphaproteobacteria > Rickettsiales > UBA3002 > QFOX01. The sequence continues at coordinate 51,944 of JBIISI010000001.1, forward strand.
TTTCAGCGCGGCCGCAGCAAGACCGTGACGGTGGAAGTGAAAAAAACCCGCACCTTCGCCCGCGGCACGGGCGGCATGGTGGAAGTGGATCGCGGTGCGAGCGAAGCCACCAAGCAGCGCATGCTGAACCAGGCCGAGCGCGAGGCGCGCCTGCGCGCCCTGCAGCAAGCCGAAAAAGCCGCCGACGAGCGTGAGCAGGCCACCGCCAATTTCGCCCCGGCCGAACTGGAAGATGAAGAAGACGATTTTGTGGAAGCCGCGCCTGAAGGCGAAGTGGCCGAAGAAGCGGGCGCCGAAGCGCCTGCCTCTCCCAAAGCGGCTGCGCCGAAGCCCGCCACTGTGCGCACCCCGCTCGACGAACTGGCCGCGCGCAATCTTGAGCGCCTGAAAAACGCGCCGAGCAACGCCAGCGCCGCCGCAAAGCCGGCAACGACTGTGAAACGCGCGCCGAGCTTCGGCCCCGCGAAAGTGGCCGGTGCCGCCGAGCAGGAAGCCGACAAGCGCAAAGCACGCGCCACGCAGGGCGCGGAAGATGAATACCGCCGTTCGGGCAAGCTCACCATCAGCCAGGCGCTGGGCATGGGCGATGACGAAATCCGAATGCGTTCGCTCTCGGCCGTGAAGCGCCAGCGCGCGAAAGTGAAGGGCAAGAGCAACATTATTCCCAGCTCGATGCAGGAAAAAATCATCCGCGACGTGCAGATTCCCGAAGCCATCACCGTGCAGGAACTCGCCAACCGCATGGCCGAGCGCGCGGTGGATGTGATTAAGGAGCTGATGAAGCTTGGCACCATCGCCACTGTGAACCAGGCGATTGATACCGACACCGCCGAAATCATCGTGGAAACCTTCGGTCACCGCGCCAAACGCGTGAGCGATGCTGATGTGGAAGATCATCTGGTGGAAGATGCCGATACGGATGCGACAATGCAGTCGCGCCCGCCAGTGGTTACCATCATGGGCCACGTGGATCATGGCAAAACCTCGCTGCTCGATGCGCTGCGCAAAACCGACGTGGTGGCAGGCGAGGCCGGTGGCATTACCCAGCATATCGGCGCGTATCAGGTCGAGATTCCGAGCGGTGAGAAAATCACCTTCCTCGACACGCCCGGCCACGAAGCCTTCACCGCCATGCGCGCCCGCGGCGCGAAAGTCACCGATATCGTGATTCTCGTGGTCGCGGCCGATGACGGCATCATGCCGCAAACGCAGGAAGCGATCAGCCACGCGAAAGCGGCGGGCGTGCCCATCATCGTGGCCGTCAACAAAATCGACAAACCGGAAGCCGACGCGCAAAAAGTGAAAACCGCGCTGATGAATTATGAACTTGTGCCCGAAGAATTCGGTGGCGATATCATGGTGGTGGAAGTGTCGGCCAAGCAGCGCATCAACCTCGACAAACTGCTGGAAGCCGTGCTGCTGCAGGCCGAAGTGATGGAACTGAAGGCCAACCCCGACCGCCGTGGTTCGGGTTCGGTGGTGGAAGCCCGCATCGACAAAGGCCGCGGCACGGTGGCGACGCTGCTGGTGCAGCGCGGCACCCTCTCGGTGGGCGATATTGTGGTCGCCGGTTCCAGCTATGGCCGCGTGCGTGCGCTCATCAACGATAAAGGGCAGGACGTGAAAGAAGCGGGCCCCAGCGTGCCGGTGGAAATCCTCGGCCTGGATGCACCGCCGGAAGCGGGCGATGAATTCGCCGCCGTGGAAAGCGAAAAAGCCGCGCGCGACATTGTGGAATACCGTCGCCAGAAAGAGAAAAACCGCGTTACCGCCGCCAACACCAAGTCGGTTGACCAACTGTTCGCGATTGCCGGTAAAACCGCCGCCAAAGAACTGCCGATCATCGTGAAGTCGGACGTGCATGGCTCGGCGGAAGCCATCGTCGGCTCGATGCATAAATTCCACGACGAAGAAGTGAAAGTACGCGTGCTGCTCTCGGGCGTCGGTGCGATCACCGAATCGGACGTGACGCTGGCGCAGGCCACCGGCGCGATGATCCTTGCGTTCAACGTGCGCGCGGTGCCGAAGGCCAAAGAGCTGGCACAGCAGCAGAAGGTGGATATCCGTTATTACAGCATCATCTATAACCTGATCGACGACGTGAAAGCGGCGCTGTCGGGCATGCTGGCGCCGGAGTTGCGCGAAGATTTCATCGGCTACGCCGAAATCCGCGAAGTGTTCAACATCACCAAAGTCGGCAAAGTGGCAGGCTGCATGGTGACCGATGGTGTCATCAAGCGCGGCTGCAAAGTGCGCCTGCTGCGCGACAACGTGGTGATCCACGAAGGCACGCTGAAAACGCTGAAACGCTTCAAGGACGAAGTGAAAGACGTGAAGCAGGGCTTTGAGTGCGGCATGGCGTTTGAAAGCTACGACGACATCCGCGCCGGCGACATGATCGAGTGCTTTGAGGTGCAGTCCTTCGCCCGTACCGTCGAGCAGAAAAAAGCCGAACCGTCGCAGGCTTCGGCATAACACTGGTGCTTTGCAGCAACCACGGGGGGAGAGGGTAGAATGTCGCAACAGCATGCATCCAAGCCGCCAACCCAGCGCCAACTGCGCGTGGGCGAAGAATTACGCAACGCGCTGGCGAAAATTTTTGCCCATGGCGAAACCCATGTGCCGGTGCTGGATTCCAGCTCGATCACCGTGTCGGAAGTGCGCATCAGCCCCGATTTGAAAAACGCGACGGCCTATGTCATGCCGCTGGCCGCCAAGAATAAAGACGCCGTTATGGCGGCGCTGAAGGAACATGCGGGCCGCATCCGCTCGCTGATCTCGAAGGAAGTGGTGTTGCGCGCCGTGCCGCGCATTGGCTATAAGCTGGATGTGAGCTACGAGAACGCCAACCGCATTGCGGAGCTGCTGAATTCCGAGCGTGTGCGCGCGGATGTCGAAAAACCGGGCGATGAGTAAATCACGCAACGCGATTCACGGCTGGATTAACCTGCACAAGCCGCTGGGCATGAGTTCCGCGCAGGCGGTGGGCAAGGTGAAATGGCTGCTGAAACCCACCAAAATCGGCCATGCGGGCACGCTTGATCCGCTCGCCACCGGCGTATTGCCGCTGGCGCTGGGCGAGGGCACCAAATGCGTGAACCTGCTGATGGACGCAAAGAAAACCTATGAATTCGATGTGATGTTCGGCGAAACGCGCAGCACTGGCGACGCTGAAGGCGAGGTCATCGTGACCAGCGACCGCATGCCGGACGAAACGGAAATCCGCGCCGTATTGCCACGTTTCACAGGCCTGATTCGCCAGAACCCGCCCGCTTATTCCGCCCTGAAGATCGATGGCAAGCGCGCCTACGAGCTCGCCCGCGCCGGCGAGGAAGTGGTGCTGAAAGAGCGGGAAGTGACGATTTATGCGCTGGAGTTTTTAGGTGTGTCATCCCGGCGCGATGACGATAGTAGAGTGGTGGCCAGCTTCCGAGCCACGGTTTCCAAAGGCACCTATATCCGCTCGCTGGGGCTGGATATCGCCCGTGCGTGCGGGGCCGAGGGCTATATTTCGCGGCTACACCGGGCGGCGGTCGGGCCTTTTTCCGACACCCACGCGATTTCGCTGGATTTTTTGGAAAAATCAGCGCATAAGCCCCCATCCCCCGGGGCAGACTTCGAGGGAATCCTGCCGCTAAGCGTGGCGCTGGACGACATCCCGGCGCTCTCACTGACGGCACAGCAGGCACAAACCCTGCGCCACGGCCAGCAACCGCCGACCGATTCACCCGACCTGCCGCTTGCTGCGGCCATGCTGGGGGAACAAATGGTCGGGCTGGTAAACGTGGAGCGGGGGCGCATCATCGCCCAGCGCCTGCTGAACCTTTAACCCGATGTCGTGGAAGAAAAACTATGTCGATTACTGCTGAACGCAAGCAATCCCTGCTGCAAGAACACGCCACCGCCAAAGGCGATACCGGTTCGCCGGAAGTCCAGGTGGCCCTGCTCACCGAGCGCATCAACAACCTCACCGAGCATTTCAAAACCCATAACAAAGACCACCATTCGCGCCGTGGTCTGCTGAAAATGGTATCGTCGCGCCGTTCGCTGCTCGACTACCTGAAAAAGAAAGACCAGAAGCGCTACAGCGCATTGATCGAAAAACTCGGTCTGCGTAAATAATAACGAACGGGCGGGGGTGGTGTACTCTCCCGCCCGTTTCATTTCAGACCAGTACACACACAGGCTCCCGCCTGATAGGTCGCGGATATATTTTGCGGTTGCTGCATTCATAGGGAACGCAGCGGTAGGGAAAGGGAGAGAAAAAAGGACTGACTATGTTTACCATTACCAAAAAATCCATTGAGTGGGCAGGCCGCACGCTTACCTTAGAGTCGGGCCGCATTGCCCGCCAAGCCGACGGCGCGGTGCTCGTGACCTATGGCGATACCGTTGTGCTTTGCGCCGTGACGGCTGCAAAAGCGCCGAAGCCGGATATCGACTTCTTCCCGCTTACCGTGAACTACATCGAAAAAACCTACGCTGCGGGCAAAATTCCCGGTGGCTTCTTCCGCCGTGAAGGCCGCCAGAGCGAGAAAGAAATCCTCGTTTCGCGCCTGATCGACCGCCCGATCCGCCCGCTGTTTGCGGAAGGTTTTTACAACGAAGTGCAAGTAGTTTGCACCGTGGTGAGCCATGACCTTGAAAACGATTCCGACATTCCGGCGCTGATCGGCGCTTCGGCTGCCCTCACCATTGCCGGCGTTCCCTTCATGGGCCCGGCGGGTGCCGCCAAAGTGGGCCGCGTCGACGGCCAGCTGGTGCTGAACCCGATGATGTCGCAACTGAAAGAATCCGACCTCGACCTCGTGGTCGCCGGTACCCAGACCTCGGTGCTGATGGTGGAATCGGAAGCGAAAGAACTGAGCGAAGAGCAAATGCTTGAGGCGGTAAGCTTCGGCCATAAAGGCTTCCAGCCGGTGATCGAACTCATCATCGCCTTCGCTGAAGACTGCGCGAAAGATGCATGGGAACACACCGTGCCGGAATACGATGCCGCGCTGGTGTCGGGCATTAAGGCGGTGTCGGAAGCGAAGCTGCGCGAAGCCTACACCAAAACGGTGAAGCAAGACCGCGTGGCTGCGATCAACGAAGCGAAGAAAGCTGCTAAAGAGAAATACGTGACCGGTATCGAGGGGGCGCCGAACGAGAAACTCGTCGGTGCGATCCTTAAGAAAGTGGAGCAGGACATCGTTCGTTCCGCCATCGCCAAAGACAAAGCGCGCATCGATGGCCGCAACCCCGAGCAGATCCGCCCCATCGTGGTGGAAGCGTCGGTGCTGCCGCGCACGCACGGTTCGGCGCTGTTCACCCGCGGTGAAACGCAAGCCCTCGTGGTTGCCACCCTCGGCACCTCGCAGGACGAGCAGATGATCGACGCCATCGAAGGCAAATACGACGAGCATTTCATGCTGCATTACAACTTCCCTCCCTACTCGGTAGGTGAAGCGGGCCCGCTGCGCGCGCCCGGTCGCCGTGAGCAGGGCCACGGCAAGCTGGCATGGCGCGCCGTGCGTCCGCTGCTGCCGACGAAGGAAGAATTCCCCTACACGCTGCGCGTGGTATCGGAGATCACCGAATCCAACGGTAGCTCGTCGATGGCAACG
>JBIISI010000106.1:0-4187 GCA_044341105.1 Rickettsiales bacterium
GCCTCTCGCTGATGGATGCGGGCGTGCCGATGAAAGCGCCGGTGGCGGGCATCGCCATGGGCCTCGTGCTGGAAGGCAGCGACTACACCGTGCTGTCCGACATCATGGGCGACGAAGATCACCTGGGTGACATGGATTTCAAAGTGGCCGGTACCACCAACGGGATCACCGCGCTGCAGATGGACATCAAAATTCAGGGCATCACCGAGGAGATCATGAAAGTGGCGCTCGGCCAGGCGAAGAATGGCCGCATGCACATCCTGAACGAGATGAGCAAGGCGCTGACCGCTGCTCGCCCCGAAATGGCAAGCACGGCCCCGCGCATCACCACGCTGAAAATCCCGGTTGATAAAATCCGTGAAGTGATCGGCTCGGGCGGCAAAGTGATCCGTGAGATCACTGAAACCACCGGCACCAAAATCGATATCAACGACGATGGCACGATTCACATCTTCGCCACCACCGGTGAAGCTGCCGAGAAAGCGCAAAGCTGGATCGAAGGCATCACCGCTGTGCCGGAAATCGGTAAAATCTACAGCGGCAAAGTGGTTCGCATTGTTGATTTCGGCGCGTTCGTAAACTTCCTCGGCGGCCTCGACGGCCTCGTGCATATCTCTGAGATGGCGGATCGCCGCGTGGAGAAAGTGACCGATGTAGTGAACGAAGGCGAAACCGTGAAGGTGAAAGTCCTCGAGATCGACGGCCGCGGCAAAGTGCGCCTGAGCATGAAAGTCGTGGATCAGAGCACCGGTGAAGACTTGTCCGACCAATACGAAATGGCCGGCAAGTCGATGCGTCGCAAGCGCGGCGGCAACGAAGCCGACCAAGCCGAAAGCGCGTAAGCGTTTTTGAGCAACGAATGAAAAGGGCGGCCAATTGGCCGCCCTTTTTATTCTGCTTTCTTCTTCGAGTAGTAGCTTTGTAACACTAGGAATCCTAAGGCATGGACTATGCGAATACTGTTTTCATATTCCGAATAAATCTCAGGCCAACCATGCATCAGCAATAGCATGACAGGCGTGGTAAGCACGACATAGAGCAGCAGGTTCCTAAAGAAATGCCTGGTAAACATGGATGCTCCCTCTGTGGAGGTATAAAAAAAGGCCCGCTTGCGCGGGCCTTTCTCTTATTTAAGCTTTGCAGCTAAAGCCTAGAGGCCGCCCAGGATCGGGAGGAGGGGCTTTTTAGCAGCAGGTTTTTTAGCGGCTTTTTTCGGAGCTGCTTTTTTCACTGCTTTTTTTGCAACGACTTTTTTCGCCGGAGCTTTTTTCGCAACGGCTTTTTTCGCTACTTTTTTCGGAGCTGCTTTTTTCGCTACTTTTTTAGCAGCTACTTTTTTCGCCGGAGCTTTTTTCGCAACGGTTTTCTTAACAGCTTTTTTCGCAGCGGGTTTTTTCGACTTAACAACTTTCGTTGCGGTCTTTTTCGCTACGGTCTTTTTCGCAGCGGGTTTCTTAGCAACTGCTTTTTTCGCAGCAGGTTTCTTTTTGGCTACAGCCATGGTGGTCTCCTAAAAACAAGTTAACAACACGAAGACCATAGGCATCGTTAGCATCACCTTTCCATGATTGATTGAATCGCAATGCATATGCGCGATTATTTTTTCAACAGCCGTGAATTTTTTGTTGCAGGGGTGCAACAAAAATTGCAGCGCATTTGATGCAATTTCAAAAAACGCACTCAGCGTTTTTTCAAAAGTTCGGCGATCAAAAATGCAAGCTCAAGCGATTGCGAAGCGTTGAGGCGCGGGTCGCAATGCGTGTGGTAGCGGTTGGAAAGATCGAGTTCCGAAATCGCCTGTGCACCGCCCAGGCACTCGGTGACATCTTGCCCGGTCATTTCAAAATGCACGCCCGATCCGATCGTGCCCTCGGCATCATGCACGGCAAAAAACTTGCGCACCTCGGCGAGGATGTCGGTGAATTTGCGCGTCTTGTATCCGTTCGGTGACTTGATGGTGTTGCCGTGCATCGGGTCGCAGCTCCACACCACATGGCGGCCTTCGTTTTTCAGCAGACGCACCAGCGGCGGTAGGAATTCTTCGACCTTGCCCGCGCCCATGCGCGAAATAAAGGTGAGGCGGCCGGGTTCATTGTTTGGGTTCAGCACATCGCACAGGCGAATGAGATCGTCCGGCGTCATGCTTGGCCCCACCTTACAGCCGATGGGGTTGGCCACGCCGCGCAGGAATTCGACATGCGCTTCGCCCGGGTTGCGGGTGCGGTCGCCGATCCACAGCATGTGGGCGCTGCCGGCATAATGCTCGCCGGTATCTTTATCGAAGCGGGTGAGGCACGCGTCGTAATTCAGCAGTAATGATTCGTGGCTGGTGTAGAAACGCGCTTCGGCGAGTTCCTCCGCCCCCTCGGGGTTCAGGCCCGTGGCGTTGATGAAGTCGAGGCAGTCATTGATGCGTTCGACAATCTGGTTGAAATGTTTTCCCTGCGGCGAGCCGGCCACGAAATCCATGTTCCATTTGGCCACGCGCGGCAGCGCGGCATAGCCCGAGCGCGCCAGCGAGCGAAGGAAGTTCAGCGTTGCTGCCGACTGGTAGTAGCCGCGCTCCAGCCGCAGCGGGTCGGGCACGCGGGCACCGGCTTCGAACTCCATGCCGTTCACCATATCGCCGCGATAGCTCGGCAGCTCGGTGCCGTTGATGGTTTCGCTGCCTTCGGAACGCGGCTTGGCGAATTGCCCCGCAATGCGCCCGACCTTCACCACCGGCGAGCCCGCGCCGTACATCAGCGCGATGGTCATTTGAATGAGCACGCGGAAGAAGCTGCGCAGGTTCTGCTCGTTGAATTCGGCGAAGCTCTCGGCGCAATCGCCGCCCTGCAACAGGAAGGCGCGGCCCATGGCCGCCCCGGCCAGCTCTTTTTTCAGGGCGCGTACCTCGTCGAACGACACGAGCGGCGGCAGGCCCTTCAGGCTGCGCTCAACACGTGCCACGGCAGCGGCATCCGGATAGACCGGTTGCTGCTTGATGGGCTTCGTGCGCCAGGATTCCAGATCCCATGCCGGTGCGGTAGTCTTGTTCAATGATTCCACTTTGCCCATCATCCATCCCTCTTGTCATCCCCGCGGCGGCGGGGATCCCGCCGAACTATCTGCCCTATTGGGCCGTTGGCTGGATTCCCGCCTGCGCGGGAATGACCGTATCTAAAACTTGCTTTCTATCCCGGATAACCCTAGGAAACGTGCGGAATATGTAAGGATGGGAAGCCAGAATGTCCAGTGCTATTGATGCCGATCATACCATTGCCTTCATGGGCGTAGAGGGGGCGAATGCCGACCTGGCCTGCCGCCAGAACTACCCGTATATGCGCACGCTGGCGTGCAATTCGTTTGAAGATGCCTTTGCCGCCGTGGCCGAGGGACGGGCGAAATATGCCATGATTCCCATCGAAAACAGTCAGGCGGGCAGGGTGGCCGAGATCCATAACCTGCTGCCGCGCACGCAGCTGCAGATCGTGGCGGAGCATATCCAGAGCATCGAACACCATCTCTATGGGGTGCCGGGCACGAAACTGGAGCAGGTAAAAGAGGTGTATTCGCACCATCAGGGCCTGCTGCAATGCCGCAAGTTCATTCACGAACAGCAACTGGCCCCGCACATCCACGACAACACCGCCACCGCCGCGCGCGACGTGGCGGCATGGAAAGATGCCAGCAAAGCGGCGATCTGCTCGTCGCTGGCCGGAGAGCTGTTCCAGCTGGAACGCCTGGCTGAAAGCATTCAGGACGCCAACGACAACGAAACCCTGTTCGTGGTCATGGCGCGCGAGGCCGAAGACGTGCCGCCCAACACGCCGGTCATTACCAGCCTGTTCTTCACGCTGCGCAACATTCCGGCGGCGCTTTATAAGGCACTGGGCGGGTTTGCGACCAACAGCGTGAACGTGGTGAAGCTGGAGAGCTATATTCGTGGCGGGGCAAACAGCAGCGCACAATTTTTCCTGACCTTTGAAGGCGATCCGCACCAGCGCCCCGTGCAGCTGGCGCTGGAGGAGCTTGGCTTCTTCACCCAAAAGGTAAACGTGCTGGGCGTGTACCCGGCCGACAAAAAGCGCTACGCCTGATTTCATAAAACTGTCACACCCCGTAACAGCGGCAGCCCCTACAAACGCATAGGGGAGAGTGAAGGTGCGCATCCACAAACGTGAACGGCTTGAAATCATCGTCGATAG
>JBIISI010000059.1:0-12991 GCA_044341105.1 Rickettsiales bacterium
CTGTAGCCTTGGTCATAAAGGGCTGCGGGGCGTCGAAAAGCTATTGGATTACGCGTTGGGCCGCAAACCGCAGGTCATCGGCGATTACAGTGTGGTGATGCCTATTCAACTGGGTACCGAAGTGCGTCAACGCCTGTTTCCTGAATTTTTGCAGGCTGAATTACGCATGCGCCGTGGTGATCGTGGTTTGGATGCATTTTATAAACGCCACGAAGACAAGATCCGCATTGTAGAAACGGCAAGCTCCTATGCCTATAAATTCTATTATGCAAAAGGTGCTGCTGCGGTGCTGTTGGCGCATCCCGAAATGCATGCAGATGTGTTGGCGCAGGCGAATATACTTGCAGAGCGATATGCACCTTACCCGGGCGCCGAGCTATTGATCACGGCCGATGACCTTGCGCATTATTTAGCGCAAATTACCACGCGTGCTCATGCGCAGGATCGGCGCATGAGTGAAACCCTTGTGCGGCTGCACAACTATCACAACGATAGTGACGTGCCTCCCCAAGTGGCACATGTGGATCGGCGCATTGCGGAACGCAAAAACCTTGCACGCCACGCGGCACCTTTTTTCCAAAACCAGAGCCTGTCGGAACAATATCTGCTGCAGGCCATGTATACCGAGCCAACGCTTAACGCCATGGTCACAGCCAATCCTGCATTCACCTCCTTCCGCCGCGATATTGGAGAGCGAGCGATTGAAGACTATCTTTATGATCGTCGCGCTGAACCTGATCCAGGGCGTGTATCGCTGGTGATTTCTGAAGACCGCGCTGCCCGACTCAGCATTCATCGCTTGCGCGAGCAAACGCATAATACGGTATTTGTAATTAGCAGCTGGGGGCTGGCCGTCGCGCTAAAAGAGCTAAAGCTCATCGGTAAACTCAACACCGTAACAAACGAGGATTTAATCGGGCAAGTATATGAGCGCACGTTGCTAACCCACAGTAAGCGGGTCGAAAGCCGCCGCGCGCAGGGTAAACCTGTAACGAGCGATGATGTGCTGGAACCGCCCATCGAGCGTAAATGGGCACATCGTTTGGTGGAACTCGTAAAATACGGCGAGTGGTCTTCGCAGATACCCCGCCAGCACGCCACACGTTAAACGCTTGCCCCTTAATGGCGGCATGCTATAACGCGCGCCTCGCGTGGGTGATTAGCTCAGTTGGTTAGAGCGCTACCTTGACATGGTAGAGGTCGGAAGTTCGAGTCTTCTATCACCCACCATTCCCCTTTTTTGAAGCTTGCCAATTGCCCGCACCGGTTAGCGGAGGGATTTTAAGATGGCGGGGAGAACGTTCGGGAATTTTTTCCCGATTTCCTGCAGGCGCAGGGAATTCATGTGTTCGGTGCCTTCGATCCGGGTGTGGACGATGCCTGCTGCCCGCAAAATTTTAAAGTGATGCGACATGCTGGATTTGGGGCGGTTGAACATCAATTCGCCGCAGGTCATGGCGCGGCGCTTTTCGGCCAGTAGGCGCACAATCTCAAGGCGGGTTGGATCGGACAGGGCATACATCAGGTCTGTCAACTCGACCTGTTCGATATCGGGATGTTTTAGGTGGCGCATGGAAAGAATATATCATGCCACTTGAAAAAATACTATAGTTCGATTACTTGCGAACAATAGAACCTGATGGAGTGACTGAACATGGTCGATCTTTTTTCCCCGTTCCGATTGAAAGACGCACAATTGCGCAATCGAATTGCCATCCCGCCTATGTGCCAATACATGGCGAATGATGGTGTGGCCAATAGCTGGCATCAGGTGCATTATGCATCGCTGGCGCGCGGGGGCAGTGGGCTGGTGATTGTAGAGGCGACCGCGGTTTCGCCCGAAGGGCGGATCACTCCGCATTGCCTTGGCATCTGGAATGATGCGCAGGCGCAGGAACTGGCAAAAATTGCGGCGGCGATTAAGGCGGCAGGGGCGGTGCCGGGTATCCAGATTGCGCATGCGGGCCGCAAAGCCAGTGCCAATATTCCGTGGGAGGGGGATGACCATATTCCGGCTTCCGATCCACGTTCATGGCCGACGATTGCGCCATCGGCACTAGCGTTTGGCGGCGATCTGCCGCGCGTGCCCGCCGCCATGACGCTGGAGGACATCGCGCGTGTGCAGCAGGATTTCGCCGAAGCGGCGAGGCGCGCCCACGCGGCGGGATTTGAATGGCTGGAGCTGCATTTCGCCCATGGCTATCTGGCGCAGAGCTTTTTTTCGGCGCACTCCAATACGCGTGCGGACGAATATGGCGGAAGCTATGAAAACCGCAGCCGGTTCGGGCGTGAAACCATGCAGGCGGTGCGGCGGGTATGGCCAGAAAACCTGCCACTGACAGCGCGGTTTGGGGTGCTGGAATATGATGGCCGCGACGCCCAGACATTTAACGAATCAATTTCCCTGGTGAAAGTCTGGCGCGATGACGGGCTTGATATGCTCAGTGTGAGTATCGGGTTCACGATCCCTGACGTGAATATTCCATGGGGGCCTGCCTTCATGGGGGACATCGCAAAGCAGGTGCGCACGCAGGCGGCGATTCCCGTTTCGTCGGCGTGGGGGTTTGGTGCGCCGCATCTGGCTAATCAGGCGGTGGCCGATGAGCAGCTCGATCTCGTGCTGATCGGGCGGGCCCATTTAGCAAATCCGCACTGGCCCTATCATGCGGCAAAAGTGCTTGGCAAAGAAAAGCCGGGCTGGGTGCTGCCTGCGCCCTATGCGCACTGGCTGGAACGTTACCACGATCCCGAGCGGGCATAGATGCGAGGGATACGGATTGTTCTGAGCGTGAACCTTGCGATTTCCGGCGCTGCTTCCTAGTATATGCCGCACTGCATCACAGGAGTAACGCATGATTATCAATGACCGGCTTGGTCTTATTAAAACCTGGCATATGATCTGGCGCGACGTTTGTGTGTTGTTCCTGCTCGATGTGGTGGTGACTGTTGCCTATGTCGGCATGGAATGGAAGTGGATCGCGCCAAGCGAGATGCCATTGCCGCTTATTGGTGCCGGGCTTGCGGTTATTCTTGGGTTGCGCAACAACACGGCCTATGCCCGTTGGTGGGAAGCGCGCACCTTGTGGGGCTCGGTGGTGAATTATTCGCGCAGCGTAGTGCGCGCCAATGCCACGCTCATGCCGCAAAAGGACGCCGAAGACCTGCGGCTCAGTATCGGTATCCGGCAGGTGGCGTGGGTGCACGCGCTGCGTTCGCATCTTCGTCGCCAGGATCCGTGGGAGGATTTGAATCGCCTGTTGCCGGAGAGCGACCTGAATTTCCTGCATACGGTGGATAATATTCCATTCGCCTTACAGATGGAAATCGCTTTGGAAATCAATGAAGCGCAGAAGCGCGGCTATTTAGATTCGATTCAAGTTGCGGCGATGAACGGCATCCTGAACGAGCTGTCGAACGCGCAGGGTGGGCTCGAGCGCATTCGCAACACGCCGATGCCGCGCCAGTACACGTTTTTCCCACGCGTATTCGTTGGCGTGTATTGCATTATGCTGCCGTTTGGCATCGTGCCACATATGTTGTGGGCTACCCCGCTTGGTTCGACCATCCTTGGCTGTCTTTTCCTCGCGCTCGAGGCGCTGGGGCGGCAGCTTGAAAGTCCGTTCGACCGCACCGTCCATGATGTGCCGATGTCGGCGATTACGCGCACCATCGAGATCGACCTGCGCCAGTCGCTCAACGCGATCGACAACCTGCCGCAGCCTTTGCGGGCGGTTCATGGCGTGTTGAACTAACTATTCCCCGCGAGGCTGTGTAGGGGCGTGTGAGGTGGGCTTGCTGCCTGTGCCATAGCCGGATTGGCTGCTCAGCCGTTCGTCATCGCATTGGCGGAAGCGCTTGTCGTTATGCTGTTGCTGGCGCTTGGTTTCAGGTTTGGGTCGGTCGGGCTGCATATAGAATCTCCTGTCGAAACAGGGTGAGCCATCCGGCATAAAATTGCTGTTATTAACTGGCTTTCAGCCGCGAGCGGAACGGTTGGCTGCGCACTTCTTTCGGCAGGTTGAAATAGACGTTCTCTTCGACCACGGCGAAAGGTTCTACCTGCACTGGCCGCAGCGTTTCAAGGAAGCGGATCACGCGCTCCACCAGCAGTTCCGGGGCGGAAGCGCCCGCGGTGAGGCCCAGCTTTTGCACCCCCTCCAGCCATGCGGGCTGGATGTCGGTCGCGTCGTCAATCAGGTAGGCGCGCACGCCCATTTCTTCCGACAGGTCGCGCAGGCGGTTGCTGTTGCTGGAATTGCGCGAGCCGACTACCAGCATAAGATCGACCTGCGCCGCCAGCTCCTTCACCGCCTGCTGGCGGTTTTGCGTGGCGTAACAGATATCTTTCGTGTCCGGCCCATGAATGGCGGGGAATTTGGCTTTCAGCGCGTCGATGATCGTGCGCGTATCATCCACGCTCAGCGTGGTTTGGGTCACGTAGGCGAGTTTCTCGGGCTGGGTGACTTCGAGTGCCGCCACATCGCCCGCGTTCTCGACCAGGTATACCTTCTTCACCCGGCCCGAGGTGCCTTCCACTTCTGGGTGGCCAGCATGGCCGATCAGCACGATTTCAAACCCCTCGCGCTCGTAGCGCTTCGCCTGGTTGTGTACTTTGGTCACGAGCGGGCAGGTGGCGTCGATCGCGGGCAGGTCGCGCAATTTTGCGGCGTCCTCCACCCTCTCGGCGACGCCGTGGGCGGAAAATACCACGATGCCGCCTGCCGGCACATCCTCGACTTCCTTCACGAACACCACGCCCTTCGCGCGCAAATCCTCGACCACCCATTTATTGTGGACGATCTCATGGCGCACGTAAATCGGTGCGCCGTAGAGCTTCAGCGCCTGTTCCACGATCTCGATGGCACGATCGACCCCGGCGCAGAAACCGCGCGGCGCGGCAAGGTAAACAGTGAGGGGCAGGGCGGGTTGCATGGCCTGTTTTTACGCCGAAAGATGCGGCAAAGCGAGGTATTTCTCGCTTTGCATTTCCATCAGCCGGCTCACCGTGCGGTGGAATTCAAACGCGCCGTCGCCGCTGGGGTAAATGCCCTCGGGCGGGGTGGCGGCGGTGCAGATCATCTTCACTTTCGCCTCATACAGCGCGTCGATCAGCGTTACGAAACGTTTGGCTTCGTTGCGGTCGTCGAGCGTCATGGCCGGAATGCCCTGCAGCAGCAGCGTGTGGCAGACTTTGGCCAGCGTGAGGTAATCGTTCGCACCCAGCGGGCGGCGGCAAAGCTCGTCGAAGGTCAGCCACGCCACGCCTTTGGCCTGCTTATCGACGCGCAGGATGCGGCCCTGCACTTCCAGTTGCAGTGGTTCGCTGGGGGCGCCTGCGCTCAGGCGCTGCCAACTTTCCAGCAGGAAATCATCGTTCGGCGGGGTGCAATAGGTGCGCTGCATGGCGCGCAATTGCTCCAGCCGGTAATCGGTCGGGCTTTTCAACTCCACAATGGTCAGGCGCTGCTGCACCAGTGCAATGAACTGCAGGAATTGCTCGCGCTGCAGGCCGCCCTGATAGAGCTGCTGCGGCGGCCGGTTGCTGGTGAACACCACGCTCACGCCCGCATCCATCAGCCCCGCGAACAAGCGGGCGAGGATCATGGCGTCGGTCACGTCCGTCACCTGCAATTCGTCGAGGCAAAGCACGCGCATTTCGCCCGCAATGGCGTGGATGACTTTTGGCATCACATCGCCGCTGCTATCGAGCTGGCGATAGGCGAACAGGCGCTTATGCACGTCGAGCATGAACGCGTGGAAATGCACGCGGCGGGTCGTGCGCACGTGCGCGATCTCCTCGACGAACAAATCCATCAGCATGGATTTGCCGCGGCCCACGTCGCCCCATAGATACAGCCCGTAAATCGGCTCATCGCGCCCGCCGAACAGGCGCGCGACAAGGCTGCGCGGGGCGTTGTTCTTGCCCTCCAGCGCCGAATAGAGCGCGGCGAGCGCCTGCGCTGCGTGGCGCTGGGCGGGGTCGTCGCGCCATGCGCCTTCGCGCACGCGCGCGTCATAACATGCATAAAAACGATTGGTTTCAACTTGCGGCATGGCGCTTTTGTAGCTAACAGCGTCGGCAAAGCAAATGCTGTCTGAAATTACATCGCTGGAAAATCTTCGCGCCGCGGTGGCCGCATGGCGGCACGCGGGCGAGCGTGTGGCGCTGGTGCCGACCATGGGCGCGCTGCATGAAGGCCATCTCGCGCTGGTGGCCGAGGCCAAAAAACACGCCGCGCGCGTGGTGGTGAGCATTTTCGTGAACCCCACCCAGTTCGGCCCGAACGAGGATTTTGACCGTTACCCGCGCACGCTGGCCGAGGATCTCGCCGCGCTGCGCCGCGCCGGGGCCGACGCGGCATGGCTGCCCGATGTGGCGACCATGTACCCCAGCGGCCATGCCATTGATATCCACATGGATGGGCCATTGGTGGAAACGCTGGAAGGGGCCATTCGCCCCGGCCATTTCGATGGCGTCGCGACCGTGGTTTCCCGCCTTTTTACACAGGTGCTGCCCGATGTGGCGCTGTTTGGTGAGAAAGACTTCCAGCAGCTTTGCGTGATTAAACGTTTAGCGAAAGAGGCGGGGGGTGAGCCCGCCATTCTCGGCGTGCCGACCTTGCGCGAAGAAGACGGGCTGGCGCTGTCGTCGCGCAATCGTTACCTCGATGCGCGGCAGCGCGGCATTGCCTCGCGGCTGAATCAGGTATTGCGCCATTCGGGCCATGTGCTGCGCGTGGAAGGCCGTCCGGTCGATGAAACGCTCATGAAAGCGCAGCGCCTGCTGATGGATGGTGGCTTCGATGCGGTCGATTACGTGGCGCTGTGCGATGAAACCACGCTGGCGCCGCTTTCGCATTACCAGCCGAATGCGCGCTTGCTTGCGGCGGCGCGCCTTGGTAGCACACGGCTGATCGATAATTTCGCCGTATAGTAGGAACCGATGCTGAGCGACGCACAAATCATGGCCGAATTTGAGGCCGCCGAAGCCATTCTTCGTGGCCATTTCATTCTCTCTTCGGGCCTGCATTCCGACACGTACCTGCAATGCGCGCGGGTGCTGATGAACCCGGCGCGCGCCGACCGTTTGTGCGGCGCGCTGGCGCACAAGCTGCAAGTCACGCTGGGAGCGCCCGAGCGCGCCAGCGCCGTGCCCGCCCTCGGCACCGCCGAGCATGATGCGGTGCAGGCAAGCCAGAGCGCGCAATGGCAGCGTGGCCGCCACAGCCTGCCCATTGACCTCGTCGTTGCGCCGGCCATGGGCGGCGTGGTGGTGGGCTATGAGATGGGCCGCCAATTGGGCGTGGATACGATTTTCTGCGAGCGCGAGGGCGGTGAATTCACCCTGCGCCGCGGCTTCCGCATTCCCGAAGGCGCGCGCGTGCTGCTGGTTGAAGACGTGGTGACCACCGGAAAATCCTCGCTGGAGACGGTGACCTGCGTGGAGCAATTCGGCGGCAAGGTGGTGGCTGAAGCGTCGCTCATCGACCGGAGCAATGGCGCGCACAGCCTGCCATTTCCGCTGGTGTCGCTGCTCACGCTCGATGTGAAAACCTACCAACCCGATCATTTGCCCGCGCATCTGGAAGGCACCGAGGCCGTGAAACCCGGCAGCCGTTGGCTGAAAAAATAAGAAAACCGTCATCAAACCGTCACGATCGGGCGGTATTCTGCAGCCATGAAACCGAAACCCACCCGCGACGACCTGATCGTCGGATCGTCACTTTACCAGCTCACCAGTGCGGCCCGCGCCACCATTGATCGGGGCGGTGTGCCGCTTAACGAGTATCTCTACAACCCCGAATATTTTATCGGCAGGCAAACGCCCCATGGCTTCGCCCGCCACGACGATTACATGTTCGCATGCGGGGAAGCATTGCAAGGCATCGCGCTGGGCCTACGCACGCAAACCAACACGGCGGATGCCGAGCGCGAGCTGGTGAAGCTTCTGCGCCACAATGCCGACCTTGCCGAAGAACCGGAAGCATTCGTGGCGGCCATCACGCAGGCGATGCAGCAGCGCGCGGCGCTCGACAAGCCTGCTGCCAGCACCAGCCGAGTGCGTTAATGGCCTCGCAGTGCTACTACATCCACGGCACCCGCTATTTCACCAGCGATAAACCCACCACTTTTATGCAGAAGCATGCCGATCGGCATGAAATCCTTCCCGGCTGGACGTTTGGCGAATGGCGGCGCGATGCCGTGCAGGCGGGAAAGGAGGCATTGTCACCGGCGGAGTGGCGGCAATTCTGGGAACCCATGATCGAGGATGCCGACATGCTGTATGCGCAGGCGGTGGCGCAGTTGAACAACTATTGTGGTAGCGGCGATCTGCCGACGTTTGAACTGGCGCAGATCAGCATATTGGAATCGGCGCAAATCAGCATGATCGGCGCGCTGTGTGGCTACCATGAATTATGGCGCGCGGCGGGCATGCATGGTGCCAGCGTGCCGGAGCAGGCCTTGACGAGTATTCCTACGGCGGCGAATGAAATGTTGCTGGAACTTGCTTCCGCACGGCAGCTTTTGCAGGATTTTTACAAGCAGCCAATGAGCCAGCGCGGATTGCCGGGGCGATAAGCGCTAGTGCTTTACCGCACCGCTGACGACCATGACAACCTGACGGCCTTCGGCGCGCGGCTCGGACTCCACCTTGATCTTGTCGGCCAGCGTTTCGCGCACTTTGCGCAGCAAATTCATGCCGATTTCCTGGTGGGCCATTTCGCGGCCACGGAAGCGCAGGGTGAATTTCACCTTGTCGCCCTCGGCAAGGAATTTCTCGACCGCCTTTAGCTTAATGCCGAGGTCATGCGGGTCGATGTTCGGGCGCAGCTTCACTTCCTTGATCTGGATGATCTTCTGCTTCTTGCGCGCCTCGTGCTGTTTTTTCTGCTCGTGGTAGCGCCATTTGCCGTAATCGAGGATTTTGCACACGGGCGGGGTCGCGTTCGGCGACACTTCTACCAGATCCAATCCCTGAATCTCTGCCGAGGCGAGGCCTTCACGCAGGGGTACAACACCCACCATTTCCCCATTCGCGCCCACCAGACGGATCGTCTGTGCGGTGATTTGACGATTGATACGCGGTTCGTCAATTTTCGAATCTTTAGAACTCATAGCGGCCTTGGGTCATGCGGTGATTTTGCTCCTGTTATGGACGGGTACACTCCTCTACAAGCAAGGCGATAGCCGCGTCAAGCGCCAGTATCTCCTGCTTTTCGGAACCAAGGCGGCGAAGCGCCACGGTGCGGTTGTCCTGTTCGCGCCCGCCGACCGCCAGAATATAGGGGATTTTCTGCAGTGAATGCTCGCGTACCTTGTAGTTGATCTTTTCGGCGCGCAGGTCGGTGGAAGCCCGCAAACCGGCGGCTTCCAGCGCGGCGGCGACTTCGGCAGCATAGCCGTCGAACTCATTGGTGATGGGGCAGACGATGGCCTGCGCCGGGGCCAGCCAGTGTGGCAATTTGCCCGCATAATGCTCGATCAGGATGCCGATAAAACGCTCATACGAGCCGAAAATGGCGCGGTGGAGCATGACGGGGCGGTGGCGCTCGCCGTCTTCGCCGATATAGCTGGCATCCAGCCGCTCGGGCAGCACCCGGTCGGATTGAATGGTGCCGACCTGCCAGGTACGGCCAATCGCATCGGTGAGGTGCCATTCTAGTTTAGGAGCGTAGAACGCGCCTTCGCCGGGAAGTTCCTCGAAGCCATGTTCTTTGTCGAGGCCCGCTTCGAGCACGGCGGTGCGCAGCTCGGCTTCGGCCTTGTCCCACATTTCGTCACTGCCGAAGCGCTTTTCGGGGCGCAGGGCCAGCTTGATGGTGTAATTCGTGAAGCCGAGGTCTTTGTACACTGTATCAGCCAGCGTGCAGAATTTGCGCACTTCGCTCACGATCTGGTCTTCGCGACAGAAAATATGCGCGTCGTCCTGCGTGAACTGGCGCACGCGCATGAGGCCGTGCAGCGCGCCGTGCGGCTCGTTGCGGTGGCAGCAGCCGTTTTCATAAATGCGCAGCGGAAGGTCGCGGTAGCTTTTAATGCCTTGCTTGAAAATCAGCACGTGGGCGGGGCAGTTCATGGGCTTCAGCGCCATCCACTCGGCTTTGTCGGACACGATGGGCCCTGCATCTTCTACGTTAGGCACTTCGTCGGGGATCACGAACATATTCTCGCGGTATTTGCCCCAGTGGCCGGATTGCTCCCATTGTTTCGCGTCGATCACCTGCGGGGTTTTGACTTCCTTGTAGCCGCCCGCATCGATCGTGCGGCGCATGTAGGCTTCCAGCTCGCGCCAGATGAGGTAGCCGTTCGGGTGCCAGAACACGCTACCATGGGCCTCTTGTTGCAGATGAAATAAGTCAAGGTCGCGGCCCAGCCGCCGGTGGTCGCGCTTTTCGGCTTCTTCCAGCATGGTGAGGTGGGCTTTCAGCTCTTTGTCGCTCGCAAACGCGAGGCCGTAAATGCGGGTGAGCTGTTTGTTTTTCGCATCGCCGCGCCAATAGGCGCCGCTGGTGCGGGTGAGTTTAAACGCCGCCGTGATCTTGGAAAAATGCGGCACATGCGGGCCGAAGCAAAGGTCGATGAAGGCATCGTTGCCGCTGCCCTGGCGGTAAAGCGAGACATGGTCTTTCGGCGTGTCACCGCCCACCGGCTCGTTCGGCGCGGTGCGGATGATCTCCGCCTTGTAGGATTCACCGCGCGTCTCGAACATGGCGATGGCGTCGCTGCGCTTCCAGATTTCGCGCTGCACCGGCTGGGCGCGTTTCAAAATCTCGCGCATGCGTTCTTCGATCTTCGGCAAATCATCGGGCGAGACGGGCTGGTCGAGTTCCACGTCGTAATAAAATCCGTGGTCGATCGTGGGGCCGATGGCGAGTTTCGCGCCCGGATACAGCTCTTTCATGGCCAGCGCCAGCACCTGCGCGGTGAGGGTGTGGCGCATCACGTCGATGCCCTCGGCGTCTTTCGCGGTGAGGATGGAGAACGCTGCATCGGCTTCCAACGGGCGATAAAGGTCTTGCTGCTGGCCGTTCACCTTCATGGCCACGGCGGCTTTGGCAAGGCCCGCGCCAATGCTGAGTGCCACTTCCTCGCCCGTGGTGCCGGCGGGATAGGTGCGGGTGCTACCATCGGGCAGGGTGAGGGTGATGTCGTGGGCGTGGGGCGCAGGCTGGTTCATAGATTCTCCGAAATGGGCGGCCAATCTAGGCGTTGGTGGGAAAGAGTCAATCCCTCGCTGAGATGGGGAGGGAGATAAGGGAGATAAGGGAAGAGGGATAAGAGAAGAGATTAGAGAGAAGAGATTAGGTAGGTAGATGGAGAAGTGAGGGAGCAAAAGGCAAACACCCCTTTCCTCTCTCTCCCTTATCCCTCTTCCCTTATCTCCCTTATCTCATCGCCTAATGTCCTCCTACCCTGGCAGGCTCACCAGCACTCGGTCGACGCTGAGTTGCGACAGGTCGCGTTCGCGCAGCACGGTCACCGCCGCACCGGCCGGGGCCGAGCGCACGGGGTCGGATTCGTGGCTGAAAATGACCGTGCTGGGACAGCCGGTGGCGGCGATCACATGCATCGGCCCGGTGTCGTTGCCCACGCCGAAGGCCGCCTGCCGCCCCAGTGCCGCCAGTTGCGCGATGCTGGTTTTTCCGCTGAGATTCACCGCGCGCGCCACCCGGTCGGCAATGGCCTGCAGCACGTCGCCCTCGGCCTGTGTGCCGATCAGCACCGGGGTGATGCCGCGCCGGGTAAACTCGTGCGCCAGCGCGGCGTATTGTTCGGCCGGCCAGCGTTTGCCGGGGCGGTGCGCCGCGCCGCCGGGCACCAGCAGGGCATAAGGGCTGGCGGGCTGCACGCTATCAATCGCCTCGTCGAGCCATGAAATATCCGGCAGGCCCGCGTTCAGCCCCGCGAGCGCCAGCTGGCGCTGCAGGTTATCGAGCGCGTGGCGGCCATGGCGCGCTTTGTCGGTGTAGCCATGGCTGGCGAAGCGGCTGATATTGCTGATGGGTGGGTGTGGTTTGGCAAACAGCCACTGGTAATAGGTACTGCGTTGGCTGGTCTGCAGGTCGAACACAAAGGCCCATGGGCGGCTGCGCAGCATGGTTTTCAGTGCGCGCTTGCCCGCGCGGTCGAAGAATTTCGGTTTACGGTCGATCCAGATCTCGTCGAAATACGGGCTTTGGGCGAGCAGGGAGGCATAACCCTTGGTGGTGAGCAGGGTAATGTGCGCATCGGGAAACGCCTCGCGGATGGCCTTAAACCCCGCCGTGGCGATGATGATATCGCCCAGCGCGCCATGCTTGATGACCAGAATATGTGGCTGGGCATTCATGCCTGCGGCTCCAGCAATTCGCGGTAGAGGGCGATGGTTTTATCCTGCATTTGCGCGGCTGAGAAATGGCTGGCCACATGCTGGCGTGCGAAATCGCCCATGGCTTGCGCGGTGGCCGCGTCGCGCCCAAGGGCGAAGCGCATGGCTTCGGCCATGCTGGCCGCATCTGCGGGCGGCACGAGGTAGCCGGTTTCGTTGGGAATGATGGTTTCGCGCGCGCCGCCATGGTCGGTCGCCACCACGGCGAGGCCCATCGCCTGCGCCTCGATCGCCACGCGACCGAACGATTCGGGCTTAATGGAGGGCACGACCACCAGGTCGCTCATGAGATAGGCTTCGGTCATGGCCTGCGTGGGCCCGGCAATGCGCACTTTCTCGGCCATGCCGGCAGCGATGACCTGCTTTTCCAGCTCCTCGCGGTAATCTTCGTGGCCTTCATCCGTGCCCGCAATAATCGCGAGGAAGGGCAGGTCGTTGATGCGTGCGAGGGCCTCGATGAACACATGCTGCCCCTTGATGCGGCTGATGCGGCCGGGGCAGAAAATCACCGGCACGCGCTCATCGGGCAGGCACCAGCTTTTAGTCAGTTGCTCGATGCGATCCGGTGTGGCGCGCGTAGCATCGAACACCGAAAAATCGACCCCGCGCGGGATCAGGCGA
>JBIISI010000027.1:0-21999 GCA_044341105.1 Rickettsiales bacterium
GCCTATAACGGCATGGCGGGCACCTATGTCATCGGTGCCACGGCAAGTGACCCGTATGGGCGCCTGAACAATTATGTGCGCACCAATGTTTACGGGACGTTACTCGTCATCGACGATGGCGGGGCGCCGCCGCCGGAAAACGTGCCGTTGCCGGATACCGTGCTGAAAGGCTTCATTGCGCCGCCGGTGCAGAATAGCGGCAGCAGCTCGGTGAGCAACCAGACGGTCGTGCAGTCGCAGGAGCAGTCCTACAACGAGTGGGACGATGAAGATGGCCATTACTGGCGGCTTGATCCCGAGTTGCGGGCGCTGCTGCAATATGATCTGTAACGCGGCATGAACCTCGCACTGTATTTGCTGGTGGTGAACCTGCTGACCTTTGCCATGTACTGGCAGGATAAGCGCGCCGCGCGCGCGGGCGGCCCGCGTGTGCCGGAAGCCATGCTGCTGGGCGTGGGCTTTGCCGGGGGCACGGGCGCTGCGTTGATTGCGCAGAAGCTGCTGCGCCACAAAACCCGTAAACGCAGCTTCCAGTTCAAATTCTGGGCCATCACCTTCGTGCAGATCGGGCTGCTCATTTTCCCGCCCGACATCGTGAAATTGCTGCTCAGCCGCGCGTTTGGCTAATCGGCCACAGATTCGGCGCAATTGTATCTATGCTGCACCTGCAAACCGATTCCTTTCGCCGGGGCGTTTTTTGCTCTATATAGAAAGGGTAACAGGAGATTCGCTTTATGTCGCACGCCGTGATTGTTGGTTACCTACGTTCCCCTTTCACGCTGGCGAATAAAGGCGCACTGGCGCAGACCCGGCCCGATGATATCGCCGCCGCGGTGGTGAAGGCGCTGGTGAAGGACACCGGCGTGAACCCCGACCATATCGACGACCTCATCATGGGCTGCGCCTTCCCCGAGGGCGAGCAGGGCTTCAATATGGGCCGCATGGTGGCGCTGCTTGCCGGGCTGCCGCAGCGCGTGCCGGGGCAGACGGTGAATCGCTGGTGCGGCTCCTCGATGGAGGCGATCCACATTGCGGCGGGTAATATTGCCACCGGCAAGGGCGAGGTGTTCATCGCCGCCGGGGCGGAATCCATGACGCGCATTCCCATGGGTGGCTACAACCCGCTGCCCAACCCGGCGCTGTATGCCAGCCTGCCGGAAGCCTATATCAGTATGGGCCTGACCGCCGAGAACGTGGCGAAGCAATGCAACGTGTCGCGCAAAGACCAGGAAGATTTCGCGCTGAACTCGCACAAAAAAGCCGCCGCGGCGGATATGTCGGGCGAGATCGTGCCCATTCCCACCAAAGCGGGCGTGGTCGATAAAGACGGCATCGTGCGCGCCAATTCCACGGCGGACGATCTCGCCAAACTGAACCCCGCGTTCGACGTTTACGGCACCGTGACGGCCGGCACCAGCAGCCCGCTGACCGATGGTGCGGCCGCCGTGCTGGTGGTGAGCGAGGCATACGCCAAAAAACATGGGCTGAAGCCGCTCGCAAAAATCAAAGCCATGGCGGTGGTGGGGCTCGACCCCAAAGTGATGGGGTTGGGGCCGATTTATGCGGTCAACGCTGTGCTTGAAAAAGCGGGCCTGACAATCAAGGATATCGACGTGGCGGAAATCAACGAAGCCTTCTCGGCGCAGGCTATTCCCTGCGGGCAGCAACTGGGCATTCCGCCCGAGAAACTGAACATGGAAGGCGGCGCGATCGCGCTTGGCCACCCGCTGGGCGCATCGGGCGCGCGCATCACCGGCAAGGCGGCGCTGCTGCTTGCGCGTGGTGGCGGGAAATACGCGGTGAGCGCCGCTTGCATCGGCGGCGGCATGGGCATTGCCACCCTGCTGGAGCGTGCGTAATGGAGATCAAAAAAGTTGCCGTACTCGGCTCCGGCGTGATGGGTTCGGGCATCGCGGGCGTGATCGCCAATGCGGGCATTCCCGTGCTGCTGCTCGATATTGTGCCGAAGGACGCGACCGACCGCAACATGCTGGCCAAGGGCGCGATTGAAAAGCAAAGCAAAGGCGGCACGCCCGGCTTTGCCCACCCGAAAAATGCCAAACGGGTGACGCCCGGCAACCTCGAAGACGACCTCGACAAGCTCGCCGAATGCGATTGGATTGTGGAAGTGGTGCTGGAGAAGCTTTCGGTGAAGCACGACGTGTACCAGAAGATTTCTGCGGTGCGCAAAAAGGGTAGCATCGTCTCGAGCAACACCTCAACCATTCCGCTGCACGAGTTACTCGACGGCATGCCTTCGGCGCTGGCGGAAGATTTCATCATCACCCACTTCTTCAACCCCCCGCGCTTCATGAAGCTTTTGGAGGTGGTGCCGAGCCCGCAATTCGACCAAACGCGGTTTAAGGCATTTTGCGATTTCGCCGATCGCACGCTCGGCAAAGGCGTGGTGCTGACGAAGGACACGCCGGGCTTCCTCGCCAACCGTATCGGCGTGTATTGGATGACCGCCGGGCTGGTCGAGGCACTGCGCACGGGTATTGAAGTAGAGCAGGCTGACGCGGTGATGGGCAAACCGCTGGGCTTCCCCAAAACCGGCATGTTCGGGCTGTATGACCTGATCGGCATCGACCTGATGCCGCTGATCGCGCAGGAGCTGCTGAACACCCTGCCCGAGAACGATGCCTTCCGCACGCTCTACGCATTGCCGGGACTGGTGAAGAAAATGATCGCCGACGGCTATACGGGCCGCAAGGGCAAGGGCGGGTTCACCCGCATCAACAAGGGGGCGGACGGTAAAAAAACCAAAGAAGTGATCGACCTCAAAACCGGCGAATACCGGCCTGAGAAGAAAGTGAAGCTCGAGAGCGTGGACGCCGCGAAAGCAGGCATCGCCGCGCTGTTTGCGCATCCGGATATCGGCGGGCAATATGCCAGCGCCGTCATGCTGAAAACGCTGCATTACGCGGCCTCGCTCATCCCCGAGATTTCCGACGACATCCATTCCGTCGATGCGGCGATGGTGATGGGCTATAACTGGAAATACGGCCCGTTCCAGCTCATCGACCGGCTGGCAGCCGGGGGTGTGAGCGGTACGGAGATCATCGCGCAGGCGTGGGAAAAGGCGGGCATGAGCGTGCCGCCGCTGATCGCGCAGGCGCGCGGCAAGAAGCTGTACGACGTGGCCGGCGGCAAGCGTCAGCAATTCGCAATCGGCGGGAAATACGACACCGTGCCGGTGCCGAATGGCTCGCTGATGCTTGACGACATCAAGCTCAGCGGCGCGAAGCCGGTGAAGAAAAACGCCTCGGCGCAAATCTGGGATCTGGGCGATGGCGTGGCGTGTCTGGAGCTCACCAGCAAGCAAAACACCTGGGACCCCGAGAATTTGAAAATGGTGGCCGAGCTGCCGGCGCTGGTGCAGCAAAAAGGCTTCCGTGCCGTGGTCATCGGCAGCGATGCCGACCATTTCAGCTTCGGCGCCAACATTGGCTACTTCCTGCTCGCCTGCAACACCGCCAGCTGGTGGGCCATTTCCGACATGGTGAAGCAGGGGCAGGCCGCCTTCATGGGGCTGAAATACGCGCCGTTCCCGGTGGTGTCGTCGCTCTCCGGCATGGCGCTGGGCGGCGGCTGCGAGCTGCAGCTGCATGTGGATGCGGTGCAGGCGCATCTGGAATCCTATCCCGGCCTTGTCGAGGCGGGCATCGGCGTGATTCCCGGCTGGGGCGGCTGCAAGGAACTTTTGCTGCGCCATATCGCCGCAGCAAATGCTGCACAAAAAGCGATCATGAAAGGCGAGAAACCAGCGGTAATGATGAGTGGCGGGCCGATGGGCGCGATCAGCAAAGCCTTCGAGTATATCAGTATGGCAAAAGTCGCCGGTTCCGCGCAGGAAGCGCGCGACATGCTCATCCTTAATGACAAATCGCGCATCAGCATGAACCGCCGCCGTGTGCTGGCGGATGCGAAGGAACTGGCGTTGGCACTTGCTGAAAACTATACGCCCCCGGCGGCCACGCCGGTGCGTCTGCCGGGCGCTTCGGGCAAGTTGGCGCTCGACATGGCGGTGGAAGGATTCGTGAAATCCGGCAAAGCCACGCCGCATGATGTGGTGGTGGCCAGCCACCTCGCGACCGTGCTCACCGGCGGCGATACCGACATTACGCAAGAGGTGACCGAGCAGCAATTGCTCGACCTCGAGCATGACCATTTCATGGCATTGTGCAAAACCAAAGCGACGCAGCAACGCATCGCGCACATGCTGAATACCTCGAAACCGCTACGTAACTAGTGAGGGCTTGATGCCAACCTATTCCGCCCCTGTTCGCGATTACCAGTTCCTCATCGACCATTTCCTTGAGCTGGATAAGGTGGCCAACGTGAAAGGCGTGGCCGAGGCGCGCGAGATGGCGGTGCCGCTGCTGGAAGCTTCCGCCCAGCTGTGCGAAGAGGTGCTGTTCCCGCTCAACCGCGTGGGCGACGCTCAGGGGCTGACGCTGAAGGACGGGGTGGTGACCACGCCGGAGGGTTTCAAGGAAGCCTACACGCAGTATATTGAAGGCGGCTGGCCGACGCTGACATGGCCGACCGAATTTGGCGGGCAGGATCTGCCGGAATTCATCAACATGCCGATGCTGGAGATGGTGTGCTCGGCGAACCTCAGCTTCGGGCTGACGCCGGGCCTCACCCACGGCGCGATCCATGCGCTGGTGGTCTATGGCACCGAGGCGCAGAAGCAGAAATATTTGCCCAACATGATCTCCGGCAAATGGTCGGGGGTGATGTGCCTTACCGAGCCGACGGCGGGCACCGACCTTGGCCTGCTGAAAACCCGCGCCACGCCGCAGGCGGATGGCAGCTACAGCATCGAGGGCAACAAGATTTTCATCTCCGCCGGCGAGCAGGACCAGACCGAGAATATTATGCATCTCGTGCTGGCGCGCCTGCCGGATGCGCCGAAGGGAAGCAAAGGCATTTCGCTGTTCCTCGTGCCGAAATTTCTGGTGAATGACGATGGCTCGCTGGGCGAACGCAACAAGTTCGTGTGCGGCGCGATCGAGCATAAGATGGGCATTCATGCCTCGCCCACCTGCGTGATGAATTACGACGGCGCGACCGGCTACCTCATCGGCAAGCCGCATGAGGGGCTGAAGGCCATGTTCGTGATGATGAACACCGCGCGGCTGTATGTGGGCGTGCAGGGGCTTGGCGTGGGCGAGGCCGCCTACCAGAACGCGCTGGCCTATGCGAAGGAGCGGCTGCAGGGCCGCGCGCTGACCGGTGCGGCGCAACCCGACAAGCCCGCCGACCCGATTACCGTGCACCCGGATGTGCGGCGCATGCTGCACAGCATGAAAGCCTTCACCGAGGGCAGCCGCGCGCTGGTAATGGAAACCGCCTTGCAGCTCGACATCGCCCATCGCCACCCGGACGCGCAAGCCCGCCAGGAGGCCGATGATTTCGTGCAGCTGGTGACGCCGATTCTTAAATCGACGCTGACGGATGGCGGGTTTGAAACCGCCAGCACGGCCATGCAATGTTTCGGCGGCTATGGCTATATCGAGGAATATGGCGCGGCGCAGTACCTGCGCGATGCGCGCATCCCCATGATCTATGAGGGCACGAACGGGGTGCAGGCGATGGATCTGGTGGGGCGCAAACTGCCGACCGACACGGGGCGGTATTTGAGCCGCTTCTTCCACCCGGTCGATGTGTTTATCGAGGAAAACCGCGCCGATCCGGCGATGGCGGAATTCACCAGGCCACTGAAGCAGCACGTGAAATACCTTCAGCAGGCGACGATGTGGATCGGCACGATGGGGTTTGTGAACCCCAACCATGCGGGTGCAGGGGCGGTGGAATACCAGAAAATGTTCAGCCTGGTGCTGTATGGCTGGCTGTTTGCCCGCCAGGCCAAGCTGGCGCTCGCCCTGCGCGATCAGGATCCGGAATTTTATGACCAGAAGCTGGCCACTTGCCGCTTCTTCTTCGCCAAACAGCTGCCGCAGACCACCGGCCTGCTCGGCAGCATCACCGCCGGGGCCGACCCGGTGATGGCGGGGGCGGGGTTCTAGGGGCTAGGGCTAGGGCTAGTAGGGCTAGGGGGGAACCCTGCTGGCTAATGATTTCATGAATAGATTGGTGCACCATAAACCCTCCCCCTGACGGGGGAGGGTAGGGTGGGGCCGATGGGGCTGAGGCCTCACCTAGCCATGCTCCCCTCCCAACCTCCCCCCCTGCGGGGGGAGGAGCTTTAGGGCTCGCGGCTCCGCCCTAGCATCTAGCATCTCTAGCCCCCAGCCCTAACCCCACTTGTCACAGAATCTTCACATTCCCCGGCCCCCGTTTTTGCTATATTTGCAGTGAAGGGGTCTGCCTTTGGGCATATTCCGTGCAATTAACATAATATTTACCCGCACTCTTTAGGATCAAGCGGGTAGGAGTAGGCAAGATGGCTGATAATTCGGATCGCGTAGAAATCGAACGCATTCGCGCCGCTGACCGGGCCGCCCAGCGTGAAGCCCGCGCTGCCGAGCAGGAAGCGCGCCGTGAAGCGCAGGCACAGGCACGCGAAGCCCAGCAGGAAGCCCGCGAAAAAGCACAGAAAGCGCGCGAAAAAGCCCGTGATGATGCACGCTATGGCGGAGGTATTCTTGGCGATGCCAGCCGTTTCCTGAACGAAGATCTTTTCCAGCCCATCACCAGCATCAATCGCGGTGGATCGAATACGGCGCGCTCGCGTGCGCAATGGAACAACGCCAATGCCCAAATGCACCGCTCCGGCGCCCGTTCGCTGGGCGAAGAGGCGCGGCTCGATGTGTACCGCGACAATGCAGATTTGCTATACCAGCGCGAACTGCAGCGCATTGGTGGCGGTTCGCCTGCGCCGATGAACGCTACCTATGCGCCGGCTGGCGGCTATATTCCCGCCGCGCCGACGGGTTCGGTGCGTGAAGGGCAAGTGAATGGCAACGTGCTGCAAGGCTATCAGGAAATCCGCGATAGCCTGCGCGTGGCGATGATGGCGCAACGCGATGGCCACATGGATCTCATGCATGAGCATATGGGCAAAGTGCGCGCGACCGCCGAGCGCATGGGGCCCGACACGGTGTACCGTTTTAATTCGGCCGGTTCGATGGATTTCCGCGGGCAGGGTGGGGGCAATTTGCAATACCCGGCCGGCACGCCGATGAGCGCCAACAAGCTGATCCGCGATGCGATCCACAGCAACCCGGCCTTCGAGCAATATTTGACCAGCGGTGCGCTGAACGCGGGCGCCCCGGCACCGACGACCGGCACCCCCGCGCCGCAAACCGGCACGACGGCCCCGGTGACCCAGCCGGGCGCGCCCGCTTCGCAAACCCCGCCCAGCACGGGCACGGTGGCTTCTTCGGCACCGGCAACGATCACCCCGGTTGCAGTTGCTCAGGGTAAGAAAGCGCACGCCTTTAATGAGAAATTCCCGGCGCTGAATGCGGCGGAAAACCAGATCATGGATATCCAGAAGAACCTGATTGCAGCGGGCTTTGAAGTGGGCCCGAACGCCGGGCAGGCAGATGGTAAGTCTGGCCGCCGCACATGGACGGCGTTTGAAACGATCTGCACGCAGGCGGGCATTGACCCCAAAGCTGTGGATTTTAAAAACCCGAACGATCCGGAGCTGATGAAATTCAACGAAGCGCTCACCAAGCGCATCGCCGAGCGTCGTGCTCCGGCAGCTCAACAGGGCCCGAGCGAGGCCGAGCTGGCCACCCAGCGCGAAGTGGCTGCCCGTGCGCAGGCTGCAGCGGCCGCCCGCGCGAAAGCCGAAGCCGATGCGCGGGAAATTCCCGCCCTGCTGAATTCGCCGTTCGATTCGCGCAACATCGCCGCGCTGAGCGACGACCAGCGCTACGAGCTGGCCCGCACCACGCTGCTGGGCATCGGCGAGCTGAAGCACGAGAACAAAGACCACAAGCGCGAGAACATGCACGACAAAATGAAAGAAGCCGTGCGCGACGCGAACAAGCTGATGGGCGAGGGTACGTTCCGCGTGCCGACCAGTGAGCGTGATGCATTCAGCGACGACGCGATGGCCGCCCTTGGCGTGGTCGCTGCGCGCGAAGCGCAGAAAGACGCCAAAGAAGGCCATGTGAACCCCATGGCGCTGGCCATGGCGCAGGCGCGTGAGCAAGGCGCACTCAATAGCAGCGTGACCGGTGGGCAGGACTATGCTGAGGCCACGGCTGGAAGTGCACGTGGCGCTGTTGGGCCGCTTGTTCAGGGTCGCTAGCCTTGGCAAGGGAACGGGAAGTTGGTAAACCGTTCTCTATGGTGCTGAAAGACCCTGCCAATGTCATTGCCCCCCTGGTGGCGCCGATTTACAAAATCGGCCTGATTGCGGTGCGCGATGCGAAAAGCGAGGATCCGCAGGTGCTGCTGGTGCAGGTGAAGGCCAAAGATCCTGCCGAACAGCATCAGGTCGATTTCGGCCTGCCCAAAGGCACCCGCCGCTATACCGACCCCGCCACCGGCGAAATGAAAGATGCGCGCGATATGTTTCTCGCCAGCAAATATCGCGAGCAGCTGGAGCCGGTGCAGGAAACCCTGTTTCAGGAAGGCGAAACCGAAGCCGGTATTCCGCGCGCCGAACTTGCGAAGCGCGACCTGTATTGTGCGGGCATGCAAACCTTCATCAGCCGCCGTTCCGGCACGACGGAGGATATTGAGTTCTACGCGACCGAAGTGGATGCAAGCTTTATCGGAAAAATGGAACCCAAGGCCGATGACATGCACGCGCGCGCGTGGGTGCCGATGAGCGAATTGCGCGCGATGGAAGAGGCGGGCAAGGTGAATGCGGCCTATGTGGCGGCGGCCGAGGCGGCGGTGGCGGGCCTGCGCGACAAAACCCTAAAACCGGCTAATTTTGCGCGGAATCCGCCGCTTGCCAGATAAGGCCGAACCCGCCTTTGTGCGGGGCGACGCGGGCGGTGAGTTTGCCGTCGATCACGGCACGGGCGTATTTGCCATACACCTCGTAGCGCCAGCCCTGGGCGATGTGGCATTGCTCGAAGGTTTTTTTGCCGCGCACCAGCGCTTCCAGCTCTTCCTTATCGGCCACAATGCGCGGCACGAGATGCTCGTCTTCGCAGCGCTGGCGCAGCAACAGCTTTAACTGATCGAGGCAGCCTTCCTGCGCGGCGGGCATGGGTTTCTGGCGGTCTTCCGGCTGGGGCCAGCCCTCGCGCGGCGCGGCGCGGGCGGTGTCCAACGCGCTGAGCAGGCTCGCCATGGCGTCTTTGTTCAACTGGCCCTGCACCCCGCGCAGCTCCATCAGATCGTCGATGGATTTGGGGTTCATGGCGGCGATCTGGGTCACGAAATCATCTTTCAGCACGCGCTGGCGCGGCAGGTCGCGGCGCATGGCGGCTTCTTCGCGCCAGCGGGCAGTGGCGCGCAGCAATTGCAGTGTTTCTGCCGAACGGCTTTTCACCTTCAGCCGCTGCCAGACATGGTCGACATCGACGCGGTATTGGGTGATGAGCGTCATCTCCGCCATTTCCTGCGCGATCCATTCGCTGCGGCCATCCTCGGCGATTTGCTTTTCCAGCAGTTCGAACACTTTGCGCAGGTGGATCACATCGTCGAGCGCGTAATCGATCTGGCGCTGGGTGAGGGGGCGTCGCGCCCAGTCGGTAAAGCGGCTGGCTTTGTCGAGCCGCGCGCCGACCAGTTCCGACACCAGCGTTTCGTAGCTGGCGCTTTCGCCGAAGCCGCACACCATGGCGGCGATTTGCGTGTCGTACATGGGCAACGGCACACGGCCCGTTTCATGCACGAAAATTTCGATGTCCTGCTTTGCGGCGTGAAACACTTTCAGCAGCCGCTCGTTGGCAAACGCGTCGTAGAGCGGGGTGAGGTCGAGCTCACCGGCGAGGGGGTCGATCGCCACGGCTTCTTTGCTGGTGGCCACCTGCATGAGGCAGAGCTGCGGGAAATAGGTGCGTTCGCGGATGAATTCGGTATCCACCGTGATAAAGCGCTCGTCGCCAAAGGTGGCGCAGAAAGCGGTGAGGTCGGCGGTCGTGGTAATCATTCGCGTTTGCATGCAGGCGGGATTACGCCTTGCCGCGCCGATAGGCAACGATTTTATGGCGGCCTGTGGAACCCCGCACAATCGCCAGCGCTGATTTCGGCAGCGAAAATGCCTCCGCCAGCATGGCGATCACGGCGTCGTTGGCTCGCCCGTCCTCGGGCGCGGCGCGCACTTTCACGACCAGTTCGCCCGCCGTGTTCAGGCCCTCGATGCCCTCGCTGCGGGCGCGAGGCGTGACTTTCAGGGCCAATCGGCCCTGTGCCAGCAGTAAATCTTTTGCATTTTCCATGGCGGCAGCTATACCGTGCGCGAAGCAAAACCGCGAGATTTCTTATGCACCCCTACCGCACTCATACCTGCAACGATTTGCGCGCCGCCGATGCCGGCAGTGAGATCCGCCTTTCCGGCTGGGTTCACCGCGTGCGCGACCATGGCCAACTGGCCTTCCTCGATCTGCGTGACCATTACGGCATCACGCAATGCGTGTCCGATACGCCGGGCATGTTCGAGCAGATCTCGAAACTGAAGCCCGAATCGGTGGTGACCATCACCGGCAAAGTCACCGCCCGCGCCAAAGAAGCGGTCAACGCCAACCTTGCCACCGGCGAAATCGAAGTGCGCGTGAGCGCGCTGCATATCGAATCCGTTGCCGCGCCGCTGCCCATGCAGGTGGCGGGCGATGGCGATTTCCCCGAATCGACGCGCCTGACCTACCGCTTTCTCGACTTGCGCCGCGAGCAGATTCACAAGAACATCGTGCTGCGTAGCAAAATCATCTCGTCGCTGCGCCGCCGCATGACGGAGCAGGGCTTCCTCGAGTACCAGACGCCGATCCTCACCGCCTCGAGCCCCGAGGGCGCACGCGATTACCTGGTGCCCTCGCGCGTGCATCCCGGTAAGTTCTATGCGCTGCCGCAGGCCCCGCAAATGTTCAAGCAACTGCTGATGGTGAGTGGCTTCGACCGCTATTTTCAGGTTGCGCCCTGCTTCCGCGATGAAGACGCGCGCGCCGACCGCAGCCCCGGCGAATTCTACCAGCTCGACATCGAAATGAGCTTCGTGACGCAAGACGACGTGTTCGCCGCCATCGAACCGGTGCTGCATGGCATGTTCAAGGAATTCTCCGACTGGAAAATCACCGACGCGCCGTTCCCGCGTATCCCGTATGACGAGGCGATGCGCAAATACGGTAGCGACAAACCCGATTTGCGCAACCCCATCCTCATTGCCGGTGGCATTTGCGACCTGTGGCGCGATTCGGAATTTTCGATCTTCAAACAGGTATTGGCGGCGGGCGGAAAAATCCGCGCCATTCCGGCACCCGGCTGCGCCGACAAACCGCGCAGCTTCTACGACAATATGATCGAGTTTGCCAAATCGCACGGCGCGAAGGGCCTTGCCTATATCGGCTACGACGCGGCGGGCGAGCCGAAAGGGCCGATCGCCAAATTCCTCACGCCGGAAAAACACGCGATCCTGAAAGAAAAAGCAGGCCTGAAACCGGGCGACGCGGTGTTCTTCGCCTCGGGCCCGAAACTGGAAGCCGAAACGCTGGCCGGCAAAGTGCGCACCGAGCTTGGCAACCAGCTTGGCCTCATTCATGAGGGCGAATTCAAATTCTGCTGGATCGTCGATTTCCCCTATTTCGAGTGGAACGAAGACGAGAAAAAAATCGACTTCTCGCACAACCCGTTTTCTATGCCGCAGGGCGGGCTTGCGGCGCTGGAAGCCGCCAAAACGCCGGAAGAGTTGCTCGCGATTAAAGCGTTCCAATACGATATCGTGTGCAACGGGGTGGAGCTTTCCTCGGGCGCGATTCGTAACCACCAGCCGGAAATCATGGTGAAAGCCTTCGAGATCGCGGGCTACAGCAAGGCCGATGTGGAGAGCAAATTCGCTGCGCTGTTCAACGCCTTCCATTACGGCGCACCGCCGCATGGCGGCCTCGCCCCCGGCATCGACCGCATGGTGATGCTGCTCGCCAACGAGCCGAACATTCGCGAGGTGATCGCCTTCCCGATGAACCAGCAGGCGCAGGATCTGCTGATGCAGGCGCCCAACACCGCGAACGAAAAGCAACTGCGCGAGCTGCACATCCAGCTCTCGCCGAAAGCCAAAGCGGCGCTGGAAGAGGAAGCGGCGAAAGCCAGCGGTGAAGCCGCGTAATGCCATCGCTGTTTGTTGCTATTGGCTTTGTGGGTGTGGTCATCGTGTTGCTGGCCTATGGCCTGCTCACGCTGGGTAAGCTCAGCGGCGATGACTGGCGCTATCCGGTGCTGAATATCGTGGGCACGCTGGGCATCGTGGTGTCGCTGTTCGCGCAATTCAACCTGCCCAGCATGGTCACGCAGCTGATGTGGATCGCGGTGTCGATCATTGGCCTGATGCGCATCGCGAGAAAGCGCAACGCATGAGCGCGGATATTCTTTTCAACGCCATTGGTTTCATCGGCCCGGTCTGTTTCCTGTGGGCCTATTTGCAGCTTTCGCTCGGCAACTGGAACGCTGGCATGCGCCTGCCGCATGTATTGAACCTGGTGGGCGCGCTCGCGGTCATGGTGTCGCTCAGCCACCAGATGAACCTGCCCACCTTCGCCCTTGAGCTCTGCTGGGCGGCGATCAGCGTGTATGGGATTGCGAAGGCGCGTCGTTAGCGCGCTCGGTTTCGATGCGTTCTTGGAAAGAAGGCTTTTTGCCAAACGCCGCGTCGTAGGCCATGCCGCCAAAACCGAGTGAGCCGACCAGCGCAATGATGGAGCCGCTCTTGATGCCTTTCGGCAAGGGATTTCCTTTATAGAGGCTGTAAGCGGCACCGCCGGCTGCGCCCATGGCCGTAATAATGCCCGTCCCCACAAGTTGGCGGGTTAGCCATGATGGTCGCTGGGTGTCCTGTTCCGTGCTCATCGTTGAAAGATAGCACGAGAATGTGACGGTTTAATGACGGCTGACGCGATTACAGCGCCCCATGGCAGTGCTTGAACTTCTTGCCGGAACCGCAGGGGCAGGCTTCGTTGCGGGCGACTTTGCCCCAGCTGGCGGGGTCGGTCGACACGCGCTCTTCGGGTTTCACGTTCATCTTCAGCGTCTGGGCGATGGGCTTCATGGCTTCGCCGGGCGGCAATTGCAGGGCGGGGTCTTCGCGCGTTTCGTGCATTTCCGCGGGCGGCTTTGGCATGGTGGCGCGCATGAAATCTTCCGTCAGCTCCATGCGGATCTGCAGGCGCGACAGGCGCGAGATGACCACTTCACGCAAATGGTTCAGCATGTATTCAAACAGTGAAAACGCTTCCTGCTTGTATTCGTTCAGCGGGTCGCGCTGCGCGTAGGCGCGCAGGTTGATGCCCTGGCGCAGATGGTCGAGCGACAGCAGATGGTCTTTCCACAGCTGGTCGAGCGTTTCCATCAGCACGCGCTTTTCGGCCACGCGGTAAATATCGGGCGGGAAATTGCCGGCGCGCGCCAGCATATGCTGTTCGGTGGCCTCGTTCAGGCGCTGCAGCAATTCGGCGTCGGCAATGCCTTCTTCGGCTGCCCAGTCCACCACCGGCAGGTCGAGTCCGTAGACGCGGCTGATCTCGCTTTGCAGGCCCGGCGCGTCCCATGCTTCGGCATACGACCCGGCGGGGATGTGTGCGCTTACCAATTGCTGGTTCACATCAAGGCGCATGTCTTCGATGGTTTCATGCACGTCGGTGAAATCCATCAGCTCGAGGCGCTGTTCGTAGATCACTTTGCGCTGGTCGTTCATCACGTCGTCGTATTTCAGCAGCGTCTTGCGGATTTCGTAGTTGCGCTGCTCGACCTTGGTTTGCGCGCGCTCGATGGCTTTGTTCATCCACGGGTGGAAGATCGCTTCATCTTCTTTCAGGCCGAGGCGGGTGAGCGCCGCGTCGATGCGTTCGGAACCGAAAATGCGCATCAGGTCGTCTTGCAGCGAGAGGAAGAATTTGCTCGCGCCGGGGTCGCCCTGGCGGCCCGAGCGGCCACGCAGCTGGTTGTCGATGCGGCGCGATTCATGCCGCTCGGTGCCGATCACGAACAGGCCGCCCGCTTCCAGCACGATGGCTTTATCGACCTCGATCTGCGCGCGGATTTGCGCCGGGTCGCCGCCCTGCTCGATCAGCATGTCTTCGTTGCCGCCGAGTTTAATATCGGTGCCGCGGCCCGCCATGTTGGTGGCGATGGTGACTGCGCCCGGGCGGCCCGCCTGCGCGATGATCTGCGCTTCCTGCTCGTGGAAACGGGCGTTCAGCACCTGGTGCGGCACACCGGCTTTTTTCAGCTCGCGCGCGAAGGATTCGGATTTTTCGATGCTCACCGTGCCGACCAGCACGGGCTGTTTGCGCGCATGCGCTTCCTGAATGAGCTTGATGACCGCGCGGTCGCGCTCGGCGCTGGTGCGGTAGATTTCGTCGTCCATATCCTGCCGCGAAACGGGGCGGTGGGTGGGGATTTCGACCACTTCCAGCTTGTAGATGTCGTGGAATTCGCCTGCTTCGGTCATCGCCGTGCCGGTCATGCCCGCCAGTTTCGGGAACAGGCGGAAATAATTCTGGAAGGTGATCGAGGCCAGCGTCTGGTTCTCGTTCTGGATGGTGACTTTTTCTTTTGCTTCCAGCGCCTGGTGCAGCCCCTCGCTGTAGCGACGGCCTTCCATCATGCGGCCGGTGAACTCGTCGATGATGACGACTTTGTTGTCTTTTACGATGTAGTCGGTGTCGCGCTGGAACAGCACATGCGCCTTCAGCGCCTGCTGCACATGGTGCACGAGCGATACGTTCTCGATGTCGTACAGGCCCGAGCCTTCGGCCAGCAGGCCCGCACTGCTCAGGATTTCTTCCATGAACGAGACGCCATGTTCGGTCATGGTGGCGCTGCGTTGTTTCTCGTCGTGCTCGTAATAGGCGAACGGTTTTTCCTGCCCCGGCTTGGCAGCGGGAATGGGGCCAAGCGCCGCTTGCTTCGCGACGATCTGCGGAATGTAGCGGTCGACTTTCATGTAAAGCTCGGAATTATCTTCCGTCGGCCCCGAGATGATGAGCGGCGTGCGCGCTTCGTCGATCAGGATCGAATCCACCTCATCGACAATGGCGAAGTTGAACGGGCGTTGCACCATGTCTTCGCGCGCGTATTTCATGTTGTCGCGCAGGTAGTCGAAGCCGTATTCGTTGTTGGTGCCGTAGGTGATGTCGCAGCCATAGGCGCTTCGGCGTTCGTCGTCGTTCAGGCCGTGCACGATGACACCCACGCTGAGGCCGAGGAACTCGTGCAGCTTGCCCATCCACCCGGCATCGCGCTGGGCGAGGTAGTCGTTCACCGTCACGATATGCACGCCACGGCCCGTGAGGGCATTCAAATAGGCGGGCAGGGTGGCGACCAGCGTTTTGCCTTCGCCGGTTTTCATCTCCGAGATCATGCCTTTATGCATGACCAGTCCGCCGATCATCTGCACGTCGAAATGGCGCATGCCGAGCACGCGTCTGGCCGCTTCGCGCACGGTGGCGAAGGCGGGTACGATGAGCGCATCAAGCGGGGTGCCCGCCGCCAGCTGTTCGCGGAATTCGATGGTCTTGGCCTGCAGTTGCGCGTCGCTCAGGGCGGCGAATTCGGCCTCGGCGGCGTTGATCGCCTCGACCGTGGCGCGCATGGCGGAAACCAGCCGGTCGTTGGAGCTGCCGAAGATTTTTTTGGCAAAGGAAGAAAGCATGCGGCCCATCTCATACATTAGAATAACCGCGCGGATATATGGTGCGCAGGCCCTTCTGTCAATTGGGCTCGCCAAGTTTTCCGCCGTTTCTATCGCTTGTAAGGCGGGCGGTTTTGTGGCATCGAATCGGCATCTTCTTACCCAGAAAGGTCTTTTATGCGCCGCCAACTCTACGCCCTCGCCATTGCCACCGCCCTGTGCAGCCTGCCGGCCCTCGCCGCCGAGGATTACACGCTTATGCAGGTGAACGACCAGAAGGTCAGCAAATCGGAAGCCGACGCGATGTGGCTGGGCATGTTCCCTCCCGGTCAGGCCCCGGCGCTCGAACAGATGGACGCCGCCACGCGCGACAAAGTGCTGCGCGGCATCATGACCGAGCGGCTGCTGCTGTCGGAAGCGACCAAGGCCGGTATCGACAAATCGCCGGAAGTGGCCAAACAGCTGGAAGACGTGAAGCGCAAGCTGGTGGTGCGCCAGTTCCTTGAGAACAAAACCGCCGGTATCACCGATGCCGATTTGAAAAAAGAATACGATGCACTGGTGCTGTCGCTGCGCGGCAAAAAAGAAGTGCGCGCGCGCCATATCCTCGTGGCCAGCGAGCAGGAGGCCAAAGACATCGAAGCCAAGCTGAAAGAGGGCAAAAAGTTTGAAGACCTCGCGCGCGAATATTCGAAAGATCCCGGCAGCGCCAAGCAGGGTGGCGATCTCGGCTATTTCACGCAGGAACGCATGGTGAAGGAATTCGCCGACAAAGCCTTCAGCATGAAAAAAGGCGAGGTATCTGACCCCGTGAAATCGCAGTTCGGCTGGCATGTCATTAAAGTGGAAGACAGCCGCGCGATCACCGTGCCCACCTACAACGCGGTGAAAGAACAACTGCGCGGCCAGCTGGAAGAGGAAAAGCTGGGCGATTACGTGAAGGGCCTGGTGAAAGGCGCCGAGGTGAAGGTCTATGACGCGAAAGGCAAAGAACAGCCCTTCGATAAAAACATCACCGAAACGAAGAAGTAATGGGGAAGCTCGCGCGTTCGCCGCTGGCACCCGAGGGCCTGCCGCATCTGCCGCCGATCGCCGGGGTGCGCCTTGGCGCGGCGCAGGCGGGCATCCGCTATCAGGGGCGCACCGATCTGCTGCTCGTCGCACTTGATGCGGGCACGGCGGTGGCCGGGGTGTTCACCCGCAGCAAAGCGCCCAGCGCGCCGATTGACTGGTGCCGGGCCTGCCTTCCCAGTGGC
This sequence comes from Rickettsiales bacterium, assembly GCA_044341105.1. Classification (GTDB taxonomy): domain Bacteria; phylum Pseudomonadota; class Alphaproteobacteria; order Rickettsiales; family UBA3002; genus QFOX01. Next base: position 16,978 of record JBIISI010000027.1, read on the forward strand.
GCGGCGCGCGCGCTGGTGGTGAATTCCGGCAATGCCAATGCCTTCACCGGCAAGCGTGGGGTGGCATCTGTGCAGGCCAGTGCCGCGGCGGCTGCCAGCGCGCTTGGCTGCGCGGCGAGCGATGTTTACCTTGCTTCGACCGGGGTGATTGGTGAGCCGCTGCCGCATGCAAAAATCGAAGCGGCGCTGCCTGCATTGGCCGGCAGCCTGCGCGCCGACGCATGGGAAGACGCGGCCAGCGCCATCATGACCACCGACACCTTCGCCAAGGCGGCGACGCGCACGGTTGGCGGTATTACCATCAACGGCATCGCCAAAGGCTCGGGCATGATCGCGCCCGACATGGCGACCATGCTGGCCTTCGTGTTCACCGACGCCGAGATCGCGGCGCCCGTGCTGCAGCGCATGCTGCAGCGCAGCACGCAAAAAAGCTTCAACGCCATCACGGTCGATGGCGATACCAGCACCAGCGACTGCGCGCTGCTGTTTGCCACCGGCAAAGCGGGCGCGGTCGATGAGGCGGCGTTTCAGGCGGCGCTCGATGCGGTGATGATTGAACTGGCGCAGCTCATCGTCAAAGACGGCGAGGGCGCGCAGAAACTCATGACCATTGACGTGCGCGGCGCAGAAAGCGACGAGGCGGCACGCAAAATCGGCCTCGCGATTGGCAATTCGCCGCTGGTGAAAACCGCTGTCGCGGGCGAAGACGCGAACTGGGGCCGCATCGTGATGGCCATCGGCAAAAGCGGCGAGAAGGCCGAGCGCGATCTGCTGAGCGTGGCCATTGGCGGCGTGGTCATCGCGCGTGATGGCGAACGCGTGGAGGCCTACGACGAAGCGCCGGTTGCTGCGCACATGAAAACGCGCGATATCCGTATTGCGGTCGACCTGGCGATTGGCACTGGCGAAGCGACCGTGTGGAGTTGCGATCTAACCCATGGCTATATCGACATCAACGCCGACTACCGCTCGTAGGGGACATTTCCCATCGCGGACCATCTGCGTCGTCGTGCGGCGGGGTAAAAATCCTCATGTAGCGTTGCTATACTCCGGTTTTTCCCCCACCACACGCCTAGCATCTGGCCCACGCTGAGAAATGTTGGAAGGAAGAGAAGAACATGAAAACGGTTTTGGTTTCAGCGGCTGCGTTGGTGGATGCGGATGGGCGGGTGCTGTTGGCGCAGCGGCCCGAGGGCAAATCGCTCGCTGGCATGTGGGAATTTCCCGGCGGTAAGGTCGAGGCAGGGGAAACGCCCGAGGCATGCCTCATGCGCGAAATCCGCGAGGAACTGGGCGTGGAATTGTGCGCGCATTGTTTTGCGCCGCTCACCTTCGTGAGCCATGCCTACGAGCATTTTCATTTGCTCATGCTGCTGTATGTCGCCCATCGCTGGGAAGGGATTCCGCAAAGCCATGAAGGCCAGGCCCTGACATGGAAACGCCCGGCGGAGATGCGCGCCATGCCCATGCCGCCCGCCGACCTGCCGCTCATTCCGGTGCTGGAAGACTATTTAAAAGATCTCGTGAAATGACGTTTTTCCGCTGCCGCGCCGGGCGGGTTGTTGCTGGCTGGTGGCGGGTTTCCACGCGGTGAGGGTGATGATCTCGGCCGTCACCGTAATGCCGCCTTCGGGGTGGGCATGCTGCGCCGCATAATATTCGGCGGCCTGCAAAAAAAGCGCGCGGGCGGTGAAATGTTTCACCCGTCCCGCGAGGCGATTGGTTTCGCCCGCGCCGCGCAATTCCTGCATGAGTGCGAACAAATGCGGGTAGGCGACGGTGAGCGTGGTGCTGTCGACTACCGGCAGGGCGAAGCCCGCGCGCTGCAGCAGATTGCCCGCGTCGCGCACCTCCATGAATGGGGCCACCCGCGGGCTGATGACGCCGCGCGTGGCGCTCTCCGCCGCACCGAGTGCGTCGCGCAATTCCTGCAGGCTGGTGGCGCCGGGCAGGGTGGCGATGAACAGCCCGTCGGGCCGCAAGGCGCGGTATGCCTGAATAAACACGCCCGGCAGGTCGTTGATGTCGTAGAGGCTCAGGTTGCTGGCGATGGCATCGACGCTGGCGGGTGCCAGCGCAAGATGCTCGTCGGTAAGCGGCACTTCCTGCACCTGCTGCGTGCCCGCGCGGGCGCGCAGCAGCGCGGTGAGGTGCGCGGTGAGCGGCGCAAGCTCGGCCACCTGCGCAAAGCGCGGGGTGAGCGCGGCGAGCGATTCGGCCAGCAGCTCGGCGGCTTCGGCCCAGAGGAAATCATGGGCGGCACGGTTTGCAGCCTTGCGCTTTGCGGGGGGATCGAACAGGATGGGGGTGCACATGCAACCGTCCTAGCCGGGAGTGGCGCGCTTGGCCAGCCTGAAACACCGCATTCGATCATCGCCAGTTTTTATGCTTGGGCATTGGCTGCTGGTGCATGTGTTTCCGCCGCGTTGCCCGGCCTGCCAGGTGGTGGTCGAGGTGCAGCATAATTTCTGCGCGCCCTGCTTTCAGGCACTGCGCCCCATCGCCGATCCGCAATGCGCCTGCTGCGGCATGCCCTTCGCCTTCAGCGTGGGTGTGGCGGCGCAATGCCCCGAATGCCTGAGCGCGCCCCCCAGCTACCAGCGCGCCCGCGCGGCGCTGGTCTATGACGCGGTGAGTGCGCCGCTGGTGCGGGCGCTGAAATTCCACGACCGCTACACCGGGCTTGGCCGCGCCGCGCGCATGATGCAGGCGGCGCATGGCGACCAGCCGGTCGATGTGGTGGTGCCGGTGCCGCTGCATTGGCGGCGACTGCTCACGCGGCATTACAATCAGGCCGCGCTGCTGGCCTATGGCGTGGCGCAGCAATTGGGCCGCCCCTGTGCCCCGCGCGCGTTGAAACGCACGCGCTACACTCGTCCGCAAATGCGCATGAAACGCGCCGAACGATTGAAGAATGTGCGCAATCTTTTTGCGGTGCGCGACCTTGCTGCGGTGCAGCAAAAACATGTGCTGCTGGTCGATGATGTGATTACCACCGGGGCGACGGTGAATGCCTGCGCCGAAGCATTGTTGCGCGCGGGCGCGCAATCGGTCAGTGTGGTGGCGCTTGCTAAAACCGTGAGGGAATAACGCCATGAAAATCGCCGCCATCCAGATGACCAGCAGCGACGATATCGCCGCCAATATCGCGCAGGCCGCGCCACTGGTGGCGCAGGCCGCGCAGGCGGGCGCGGCGTTCGTGGCGCTGCCGGAGAATGCGTTTTACATGCGCCGCGAAGGGCAGGCGGCGGGCGACGTGGCGATGGCGCAGCATGCCGGGCTGGCATGGGCGCAGCAGGCGGCGAAGCAGCACGGCATTTACCTGCTGGTCGGCTCCATCCGCGCGCGCGAGGGCGAGCAGGAAAAACCGTTTAACCGCAGCGTGCTGCTCGCGCCCGATGGCCGCATCGCCGCCCGGTACGACAAAATCCATTTGTTCGATGTGAGCCTCGCCAATGGCCACAGCTACCGCGAATCGTCGCAGGCGCTGGCGGGGCAAACGCCGGTCTATTATGCGCCGCTGAAGCTGGGGCTTAGCATCTGCTACGATCTGCGGTTTCCGGCGCTGTACCGCGCACAGGCGCTGGCGGGGGCCGAGCTGCTCGCCGTGCCGTCGGCCTTCACCCGGCCCACCGGCGAGGCGCATTGGGAAATTCTGCTGCGCGCGCGGGCGATTGAAAATGCCTGCTATGTGATTGCCCCGGCGCAGGCAGGCACGCACCCCGGCGGGCGCGAAACCTATGGCCACAGCCTGATTATCGACCCCTGGGGCGTGGTGCTGGCGGAAGCGAAAACCGACGGGCCGGAGCTGCTGCTGGCCGACTATGATCCGGCGCGCGTGGCGCAGGTGCGGGCGCAATTGCCGGTGCTGCAGCATCACCGCGCGTTGGCGGCGGTGCAGGAAATCGTCAACGATTAGTGGCTGAGGGTGGTTTCGCTGGCGGCGGCGGCTTCGCGCTGCTCGCGGATTTTTTCGGCGTGGCGGGTGGACGGTTCGCCGGGCAGCACATCGGGCGGCATGGGGGCGCTGTCGCCGGGTAGTTCGGGCGGGTTGTCATTGGCGACACGCACGGCGCTGGCGGTCGCCTCGCGGGTTTTCAGTTCGTTCAGTTCCAGCCGTGCGCTCACCAGTTCGCTGCGCAGGGCCTCGCGCTCTTCGCGGGTGGCGAGCACTTCGTCTTTTGCGCGCTGGAATTGCTCGCGCCCGGCATTGGCGTGGCGCACGCCCGAGAAGCCGTAATAGATCGGTGACAGCATGAAGCCCGCAAAGCCCGCAATGCCGCCCACGGTGAAGGCGGTGGTCTGGCGGTCGGTGAGGGTGCGCAGCGAGCGCCGCGCGGGCGGAATGAGCCCCGCCGTATGCATGAGGAACCAGTGGCCGAAGCCCTGTTCATGCGTAGTCAGGTGATCGAGCATCAGCTCGCGTTTTTCGGTGTCGGCGATGGTTTTAATCGCCTCGCGCGCCTGCAGCGTGCTTTCGCTGCCGTGGCCGAACACCGCGCCCGCGAAGCGGCCCGTGTAATGTTTTGCGGTATCGAGGATGCCTTCTTTGGGCAGGCTGCCCGCGCGGTGCGACCAGCCGCGAATGGAGGTCACCATTTTCTCGGCGGGCTTGTGGAAAATGAAGGTGCTGGCCGCACCCGCAATCAGCATGGCGAAGGCCACGCCGTAATGCGCGATCACGCCCTCACCGGCGGCGGCCACGGCGCGGCTTGGCCCCTGGTAGGATTCGTCGGCAATGTCGCCGGTTGGTGCGGTGGTGACCTGTTTCATCGCCTACCACCTTACCAAACGGATATGACAGTTTGATGACGGAAGGGCGGTTTATTCGGGTTTTTTCGCGGCGAGCAGGTAATTCACGCCAAGATCCTGGCTATTCAGGGAAAATTTGCCCGAGATGGGATGATAAACGAGGCCCATCGGCGCTTCTGCTGCGAGGCGGCGGCGGCCAAGCGCCTCGGCCATTTCGCTGGGGCGAATGAACTTATTCCAGTCATGGGTGCCGCGCGGCACCCAGCGCAG
>JBIISI010000095.1:0-6336 GCA_044341105.1 Rickettsiales bacterium
AGATAATCGGTACCGCGACCGCCCACCAGCAGGTCATTGCCATGGCCGCCCACCAGCTTATCGTTGCCATTGTCGCCATAGATCGTGTCGTCGCCGTTGCGGCCACGGATCGTATCATTGCCGTCTTTGCCGTAGATTTTGTCGATGCCGTTGGTACCCGCTAAGGAATCATTGTCTTCTGCACCCACCAATTTGGTGACGACCGGCGCTTTTTCCGGTGCGGGGATCGTGTCATTGCCGAAGAGAATATCTGCATTCAGAACGTCAATTGCCTTAACGTTATTCATCTGTCGCTCCATTGGTTGCACGGCTTTAGGCGCCGCATAAGTTAATATTTAGATTAAAATTACTAATTAATTATTAAGAAATTTTCGGAAAGATTAAATAAAATGCCCTTGAATTTGGGGGCATTCCCCTAACGCGATCATGGCATTCCGCTTGCCTGTTGGCGGTAAACGCGGCACATATTGTTACTGTATGATTGAATGGGAAACCGCCCCTGCGCTGATTGATTACCCGGCCGCGCTGGAGCGTATGCACCTGCGGGTGGATGCGCTGCGCCACGGTCAGGGGCGCGAGCTTGTCTGGCTGGTGGAGCATGCCCCGCTCTACACCGCGGGCACCAGTGCGAAGGCGGGTGACTTGCTGCCGGGCCATCGTTTCCCGGTCTACGATGCCGGGCGCGGTGGTCAGTTCACTTATCACGGGCCCGGCCAGCGGGTGGCCTATATCATGATCGACCTGAAAAACCGTGGGCAGGATATCCGCGCGTATGTAAAGCAGCTGGAAGGTTGGATCATTGCGGCGCTTGCCGAATTCGGCGTGGAAGGATTCACCCGCGAGGGGCGCATCGGCGTGTGGGTGCACAAGCCGGCGCCCGTATCGCGGCTGGCGGCGCAGCCCGCCCCCGCCACCGAAGCAAAAATCGCCGCGCTCGGCATTCGCGTGCAGGGCTGGGTGACCAGCCACGGCATTGCCATCAACGTCAATCCCGACCTTGGCCATTATGCGGGCATTGTCCCCTGCGGCATTCAGGAATACGGTGTCACGTCGCTGGCGGATCTCGGGGTAAAAGCCACGATGCAGGATGTCGATGATGCCCTGCGCAAGCACATGCCGTTTGTCGGCTAATCCTCGTGCGCCTGCGGCCCACGGGCGACAGCCACTGGCGGCTCGCCGCTGGGCGCGGTGGGTAATTGCGTAAACGTAGCGGGGGCGGGCGTGTCGGCGAGCCGCCGCTCCAGCTTCACCACGCGGGCGGCGAGCGGGCCATCCTGGCAGCCTTCGATCATCGCTTCCACCGCGGCTGTTTCGCCGCAGAACAGGGCTTCCACCGTGTTGTCATGCGTGTTGCGCACCCAGCCGGTAAGGCCCAGCTTGCGGGCATTGCGCACCGTCCATGCACGGTAGCCTACCCCCTGCACGTGCCCATGAATGGTACAATGAATCACCGTTGCCATGTGGCCCAGCTTCCACGCAAACAGATTAAAGCGCCATGTGTTTTGCCGCACTGCATGCCGCCGATTTGCCTTTACCCAGAGTGGGGTGTAAGGTGAGAAAAAACAAGCAAGAAACGAAAGTTCTTCCATGACCTCTCCCATTGTGACTTCCCATCCGCTCAGCGCTGCTTCGTCCGAGTTAATCGCCAAAGGCCAGCATTATTACGTGCCCAATTATAAGCCCCGCGAAATGATCATCGACCATGGGCGCGGCGCGACGATCTGGGACCGCGAAGGCAATGATTATATCGATCTGGGCGCGGGCATCGCGGTCAATTCGCTGGGCCATCAGGACCCCGACCTGCTTGCCGCGCTTGATGCGCAATCGCGCAAAATCTGGCATACCAGCAACGTATTCTTCACCGAGCCGCCGATCAAACTGGCGGAATTGCTGGTAGAATCCTGTTCCGCCGCCAAACGCGTGTTTTTCTGCAATTCGGGGGCCGAGGCCAACGAGGCCGCCATCAAGCTCGCCCGCAAATACGCCGCCAGCAAAGGCCGCCCACCCGAGAAACGCGACATCATTACCTTTGTCGGCTCGTTCCATGGCCGCACCATGGCAACCGTCACCGCCACCGCCCAGCCGAAATACCAGGAAGGGTTCGAGCCGCTGCCCGGCGGTTTCCGCTATTGCCCTGCCTTCAACGACGAGGCCGCGCTGGAAGCGATGGTGAGCGAGAACACCTGCGCCATCATGGTCGAGCCCGTGCAGGGCGAGGGCGGCGTGGTGCCGGCAAAGCCTGGATTCCTAAAGTTTATCAAATCCTTGTGCGAGAAATACGATGCGCTGATGATTGTCGATGAGATTCAAGCAGGCATGGGCCGCACCGGCAGCCTCTTCGCCTATGAACAGGACGACGTGCTGCCCGACGTGATTACCCTCGCCAAGGCGCTGGGCTGCGGCATTCCCATCGGCGCCATGCTGGTGGGCGAGAAAGCCGCCGACATTTTGCAATTCGGCAGCCACGGTACCACCTTCGGCGGCAACCCGCTGATGGCGGCGGTGGCGCTCGCGGCGGTCACCAAGCTCAAGCAGCCCGCCTTGCTGCAGCAGGCGCACGGAAAAGGCGCGTGGCTAAAAGATCAACTCGTTGAAATAAATAATGAATTAAAGATTTTTTCCGACATTCGTGGGCGTGGGCTCATGGTGGGGGCCGAGCTGGTGCCCGCCCTGCATGGGCAGGCCAATGCGATCAGCGACGGCGCGCGCAAAGCCGGAGTGCTGGTGTTGGTCGCGGGGCCCAATGTCCTGCGATTCCTGCCGCCGATTACGATTACCGACGAGGAATTCCAAACCGGCCTTGCGCGCCTCGCGCCCGTGCTGCGGCACATCGCCGGGACGGGCGCATGATCGCACCCGCGTTGCAGGGGCCGCTCGATTGGATCGCCCAGCAACAGGCGCGCATGGTGGCATTGACCGAATCCTGGTCGCGCATCAATAGCGGAAGCTACAATATCGCCGGAATTCGACGGTTTAAGAATGAATTGGAAACAGCGTTTGCCATGCTTGGCGGCGTGGCCGAAACCATTCCGCTCGATCCGCTGATGGTGGTCAATAGCGCCGGAGAAGAGGTCGCCGTGCCGATGGCCGATGCATGGACGATGCGCAAGCGGCCCGAGGCGCCGATCCAGATTTTGCTCGTCGGGCATATGGATACGGTCTATGGCCTCGAGCATCCGTTTCAGGAGCCGGTCTATCCCAGCCCCGAAATTTTGAACGGGCCGGGGGTCGCCGACCTGAAAGGGGGGCTGGTCGTCATGCTCCATGCGCTGGCCGCGCTGGAGCAATTTCCGGGCAAGGAACGGGTGGGCTGGCAGGTGCTGCTCAACCCCGATGAAGAAATTGGTAGCCAGTCATCTGATCCGCTTCTGAAACAATCCTCCACTGACAAGCATCTTGGGCTTGTTTATGAGCCCGCCATGGCGGATGGTGCGCTGGCCGGGGCACGCAAGGGAAGTGGGAATTTTTCGATTATTGTCAAAGGGAAAGCCGCCCATGCAGGCCGCAACCCCGAAGATGGCCGGAACGCAATTGTTGCGTGTGCGGAAATAACAAGCCATTTATTTGCTTTGAACGGCATAAAGCCGGGGCTGACGGTGAATCCCGGTAAGGTCGAAGGCGGTGGGGCGCTGAATACGGTGCCGGATCTTGCCATCCTGCGCTTCAATATTCGCCTGCAACAGGCCGAAGACGAGGCATTCATCCTGCAGGAAATACAGAAAATACTTGATCCATTCCAAGGTCGAAATGGTTTTTCAGTAAGCCTGCATGGCCGCTTCACCCGCCGCCCGAAACCGATGAGTGCGGCGAACGAAGCCGTTTTTTCGCTGGTCGAATCCTGTGCTAAAGATTTAGGCATGGGCTGGCGCGTGGTTCCCTCCGGCGGGTGCTGCGATGGCAATAATCTCTGGCACCATGGCCTGCCGAATGTCGACACGCTCGGCGTGCGGGGCGCCTTCATCCATTCCGATAAAGAAATTGTTTATTTAGAATCCCTTACAGAACGCGCGCAATTGTCGGCCCTGCTGCTTATGCGGCTGGCCGACGGCACGCTTCTTCCACCAACACACTGAGGTATTTATGTTTTTACGTCCAGCCCGGATGGGCGATCAGGAAGCGGTGCTGGCGCTGGCGCGGCAGGCGGGCTTTGGCATGACATCCCTGCCGCCCGACCCGCAGGTGTTGCAGCAGAAGATCGAAGGCTCGGTCGCCAGCTTCGAGGGGCGCTATGAGAAGCCCGGGCAGGAAAGTTTCTTTTTTGTGCTCGAGGACACGGAGAGCGACAAGATTGTCGGCACGGCGGGTATTAAAGCGCGCATCGGCCTCAGCCAGCCCTTCTACTCGTATAAAATAACGACAATCACGCAAATATCGACGCAATTAGACAAATTCTCGAAACATGAGATTCTGCAGGTGACCAATGACCTGACAGGCTCGACCGAGATCGGTGCGTTGTTCCTGCATCCCTCCTACCGGCGCGATCGCATGGGCAAAATGATGTCGCTGGCACGCTTCCTGTTCATCGCGGCGTTCCGCGAACGCTTTGCCGAGCAGATCATCGCAGAAATGCGCGGCGTGCACGACGAGGAAGGGAAAGCGCCATTTTACAGTTCATTAGCGCGCCATTTCTTCGACATGAGCTTCGCCGATGCCGATTACATCAACGCCACCCAGGGCAACCAGTTCATCAACGACCTGATGCCAAAATACCCTATTTATGTCAGTTTGTTACCGAAGCGCGCGCAGCGGGTGGTGGGGCAGGTGAACGCCGCCTCCGCCCCGGCACGCATGCTGCTAGAAGGGCAGGGCTTCAAATATACCGGCTATATCGATATTTTCGACGGCGGCCCCACCATGGTCGCCGCCCGCGATCAGGTCGATGCGGTGGCGGGCAGTGTGGTCGGCGTTGTTCGGCAGATCATTGAATTGCCAGAAGAAACGCCTAAATACGTGGTCAGCAACGATCGGTTCGCGGAGTTTCGCTGCGCGGCAGGTCGGGTCGTGCCGCAGGCAGATGGCACGGTGGCCATTACGCCGCGGCTTGCCGCCCGGCTGGGCTGCGTCGTGGGCGACACGTTGCGCTACTACCCACTTTAGGGAGGCTTTATGCAATACATCAATGGTTTGTGGAAAGATTCCGGCACCCACCGGTTCACGTCCCTTAACCCGGCGACGGGCCAATCCGTGTGGGAGGGCTGGGCCGCAGGCGCGCCGGAAGTGGAAGCGGCGGTCATGGCCGCGCGGCAGGCAGCGCCGGCATGGGCGGCCATGGATTATGCCGAACGCCTAAAAATTGTGCAGCGTTTCAAAACGTTGGTCGAGGAGCAACAGGCCCAGCTGGCGACATTTATCAGCCAGGAAACCGGCAAGGCCCGCTGGGATGCCGCTTCGGAAGTGGCCGCAGTGATCTCAAAAATAACCTATGCTTCAGAAGCTTACGATGAGCGGACGGGCACGAAGTCGCGGGCGACGCCCGTCGGCACGGCGATGGTGCGGCACCGGCCGCATGGGGTGCTGGCGGTGTACGGGCCGTATAATTTTCCGGCCCACCTGCCCAATGGCCATATCATGCCCGCGCTGCTGGCAGGAAATACGCTGGTATTGAAGCCGAGCGAGCAGACCCCGATGGTCGCAGAATGGATGGTAAAGCAATGGCATAGCGCAGGATTGCCCGCCGGCGTGCTGAACCTGGTGCAAGGGGAGCGTGAGACGGGGATTGCCCTCGCACAGGCACCGATTGACGGCGTGCTGTTTACCGGCTCCTCGGCCACCGGGAAGGTCCTGCATGCCCAGTTTGCGGGGCGGCCTGAGGTGATCCTCGCGCTGGAGATGGGGGGCAATAACCCATTGATTGTCTGCGAGGTTGAGGCCATTGAGGCGGCGGTGCACGAGGCCTTGCTCTCGGCTTTCGTGGGCACGGGCCAGCGTTGCACCTGTGCCCGAAGGCTGATTGTGGTGGAATCCCCGCAATCTGAGGAGTTTATTCGCCGTTTTGTCGCTTCGGCAGGGCAACTGACCGTGGGGGCGTATGATGAGGTACCCGAACCGTTTATGGGGCCGGTCATTTCATTGAAGGAATCCAAGCGGTTGCTGGAAGCGCAGGCGGCGTTGCTGGCCTTGGGGGGCGTGGCCCTGCTGCGCATGCAGGCGCTGCGGGAAGGCTTGCCCTTCCTGTCGCCGGGGGTGATCGACATGACCGGTGTCGAGGCCGTGCCGGACGAGGAATATTTTGGCCCGCTTATGCAACTTTATCGGGTAAAATCGCTGGAGGAGGCCGCGACGCTGGCCAATGCCACCGCCTTCGGGTTAAGCGCTGCCGTTTTTACTAAAGATCAG
>JBIISI010000028.1:0-21895 GCA_044341105.1 Rickettsiales bacterium
TTCTGTCATGATTCATCGCTATACCTACTGTTACAGCCACCCAATTACAAGAGTTACAAGGAGTCATCATGTCCGTTCGTCGCCCCCCAAAAAATCAAAGTAGGATTGAATTAGCCGTGGTTCCGGTAACCGATGGTACGCGCCCCATACCGCCTTCGAGCAAAGAGATACCGTTCGTGCGCAAGCGGCTGCCTGTCGTCGAGAAATTCAGCGATGCCCCACGCATCCTCGACAATGCAGTCGAGCCGGTGGTGAATGGGTATGGTCTGACCCATGGCCAGATCGAATATTTCGGGGAGTCCGGCCGGCCGGATGTGGACCCCAACCGGCCCTCGCAGCGCCCAACGACTGCCAGCGCGCGCTCGGCAACGGAACGATTGGCCCAGCAGCGCAGTGCCCCCGCAGGGTCGATCGAGCGCCGCTAGCGACAGCGGCGACGGCGCGGCGAACATGGCCATGCAATCGCCATGCGATGATGGTAGTATCGACAGATGGGCCACGAGGAAGAACAGCCAGCGCTAATACCGGAGATGGCCGCATGGCGCGCGGCATGCGCGCCGCGCTTTGCGGCGTTGCTCGACCATGCCTTTGCGCATCTGCACCGCTATTACCGCATGCAGGAGCCCGACCCCCTGCGCCCGCTGGCCGAGGCGGGGGTGCGCCATGCGCTCGACCAGCTGTTCGACCCGGCCCGCTACCCCGGCGGCATGACGCCGCAGGCCGTGCTGCAAGCCGCCGACCGCGAACTGGTCGGGCATTTTGAACATTTCTTCGCGCCCCACCGCGACGGCATGGTGGTCGAAACGAAGCACCACCGCCGGGGCGGCAACAGTGCGGGGTTCAACGATGTGGACCGCACGGTGGCGCTTTACAGCGAATATTTTATTGCCGCCATGCGCGAGGCGCTGCCCGAGGCGGCGCTGCCCGTGCCGCGTGCGCCCGCGCCGGATGCGACGCATGTGCGGCGGCTGGCCGAGCGGTATGGCGCGCCTAACGGGCCGGTGCGCTAACGTTTTGCGGCAAAAAAATCGCGCAGCAGGGCGGCGCATTCGGCTTCCATCACCCCGCCGATGACTTCCGGCGCGTGGTGGCAGGTGCTCTGCGAAAACACCCGCGCCCCATGTTCCACCCCGCCGCCCTTGGGGTCATACGCGCCGAACACGATCTTCTTCACTTTCGCCAGGCTCGCCGCCTGCGCGCACATGGCGCATGGCTCCAGTGTTACGTAGAGCGTGCAGTCCTGGAGGTATTTGGCACCACGAATTTTCATGGCCTTGCGCAGCGCCAGTAATTCGGCGTGCGCTGTGGCGTCTTGCCGTTTTTCTACACGGTTATGGGCAGTGGCGAGCAAGGTGCCATCGCCCCCCACCACGGCTGCAGCAATGGGCACTTCGCCTTTGGTGGCGGCAATGGCGGCAATGGCCAGAAGCTCAGGTATGGATGTCATAAAAGTGTCACAGCGCAAGCAAGCAAAAAATGATAATGTGTCAAAAAACTAATGAATGAGAACAATGTCATGGGTTGGTTAGACAAGAGTAAATGGCAAAAAAGGACACATGCTTACCAACAGGCGTTAGAAAAGCGAGAACGTCAAGCCTTGCGAGAAGAATGGCGACAGAATGAACGCACTTCCCGTAGGCTTTCACACATTGCCGACCATTCATCGGAAAGCCCGACAAATGTTTTTTCAAATGAAGAAATTAACCGCATGGTCGCATTGTATGAGAATCATAAAGATGGCGGCTTATTCGAGGATGAATATCGTGGTTGGCTGCAAATGCGCGATGAACGACACATTGCGCAAGCACGAAGCGACTACTTTGAATCGGACAAAACCCCATCTGAAGGAAATCTTATATGTGGGGCGGACTGGAAACCGTATCAAGAATATTTACTAAACTCTCAGCAAAAGTTGCCGCTTGCCCCTCAGTCTATGCTTGCTTTATCGGTTGCCTCAACGGAAGCCCTACACCAAGGGTTGATGGCAAACCGCGTGCTCCCGTCCTTGGCAGCATGTGTGCAAATCCAATTTCGCTGCGCAAACGAAGAGCGTAAACCAAGTATTAGTCCGCCTCGGCATGCGTATGATCGTGATGCCACGTTTGTAATTCTAATTGATCGTCCGCGCCTTTACCAGACATTGCTTGGCTTGGATGCTATGACTGCCCAGAAAGCACACAATAGATTATGGGACGAAATTAACCGGGGTGCATTTGAGCGTGTCGACTACATACACGGATCTTCCTATGGATTCATCGACACTGTTGCGCGACATTGCATGAGGACTAATTGCGGAAATATTGGGCTAGGGATTAATACCAAGGGCGATATTCGTGCGCTGCATTCCAATGAAGAGTTTGTCGATGCACTGGATCATGGCGATTTAGATGAGGTTGGCGGTATGTATGGATGTAAATTTAGCCTAAAACATTACAATAATCCCTTCGCCAATATGCATCGATTTATAGAGGGGATTGAAGCGTACTATAATACAAACGTTCCCAATAGCAGGCTAAATTTAGCGCGTTTCAAAGATGAATTGGCAGAAGATAAATTGCGGTTCCGACAAGAACAAATGAAGGAATTAGCCGAACCGAATCATGTTGATAGGCTTGATAACGCTACCGCTTGCGGAAGATCTCGAGGCTGACAACGCACGCCGCAATCGGCACCTCACCCGCCTGCGCGGCGGTTTGGGCGAGAAGGAGGAGCTCGGGCATGAATGTCATGGAAGTTTCATACACCTGCTAGTGCCGGCATAGTATATTTTTCTGATGGATAGCAGTGGACCCCCGGCGAAACGTCATGACCTCACGCAGCTCACGCCGCTTGAGGCCAATAAGATCATTACGCATTATATTCAATCGGTAAACCCTTCGCTTAAGCTGGAAGAGCCTGAGCCGATTATCCGGTATCATGGCATGGACAATGATGGCCCCCAGGTTGCTAATGATCGTCATCACGTGGCGAATGATGTGTTCGATTCCCCCGGGTTATTGGGCCCAGCGATAGAAATTCTAGCGGCCGTTCCGCCCGATTATTCGGGTCTTGGGCCGAAAGATTTTGTCACCCATTTCTCGGCAAATTACCGCGGCATGCCAATAGATTTGCGCATACTGGCGCTGACAATCACCGCCTATGCTGCCGCGAGTGTAGGAAATGCGGATTTGACGTCGGATGATTTAGAACTATTGCGGCCCGCCCTGGAGAGGGGGTGGGAAACATTGGCGCATGCGAAGAAAAATGGCTCGGCGCATGTGCGGAACATGGCGCGTGAATTGGAACATGCGTTAAAAGAATTCTACGAGCCACTGCCCGGCCAGCGTTTTCTGCCGACATCCAATCAGGGATCGCTTTACGAACGCTAGCGCTTGCGGAAGCTCTCTAAGCTGACGACTTTGGTGTCGTTGGCGGCGGTGGCGGCTTCGGTGCTGGGCTCTTCTTCGTGGAAGGCGGCCATGGGGGGCTTTTCCGTGCCGTTTTTGCCGGTGACGGGGCAGGCCACGGCTTCGTCGCCCTCGGCCGTTTCCGCCGATTTCGGCATGTTCGCCGGGCGCTTGCCGTGGAATTGCAGGCCAAATTTGATGCTGGGATCGGCAAACGCCGTGAGCGCGTCGAACGGCACCACGAGTTTCTCGGGAATGTTATTGAAGCTCAGCATGATGCTGAATTTTTGTTTGTCGATCTTCAAATCCCAGAACTGGTGCTGCACCACGATGGTGATTTCTTCCGGGTAGCGCGATTTCAGCTGCGGCGAAATGCTGACGCCGGGGTAGTTCGTCTGGAACGAAATGAAGAAATGATGGTCGCCCGGCAGGCCGAACTTGTCGACATGGATGAGCGCCTCGCGCACCACGTTGCGCATGGCGGAGTCGATCAGGCCCGGGTAATCAATCGTATCCATAAATATGCTGCCCGTTCGCTGAAAACGGTCGATCTGCGTCGTCCTCAGCAATGCTCGGTCGGTTACGTAGCGCTGCTACGCGCCCTCCCTGCGCTTGCTGACTCCTAGCATCTCGCCCATTTTGAGCGAACTCTTCCTGAGTCGGTTACTTTACAGCTTACATAGCATTTCGTGCGAAAAATGCCAGCCTCTTCTTCCCTAGCCTCTAGCCCTAGTCGCTAGCCCTAAGGTGGGGGGATTCTGTTGCCCGGCTCCCCCCGGGCCGCGTTTACGAGCTAGAACTCGTCAGGCCACACTAAGCGGCGAGACGGGCTGCTACGACGTTGTTGTCGTTAGCTGCAACGAGTGCTACGTTGTCGTTGGCACTTGAAAAATAACCCGATAACGGCGGAATCATCCCGGGCAAAAACAACGTCTTTATTGCGGTTGTCGATCCTACTTCGGCCCCAGAGGAGGGCTGGGGCTAGTCGCTAGGGCTAGAGAAATCTCCCTAACCCCGAGCCCTAGCCGCTAGCCCTAATATCTGGTGGAGCCGCCGGGTACTGCCCCCGGGTCCAATCCGACTATTCCACGTCGCGTTTATCACCATAGTTCCCGAAGGAACATGCGTAATATAGCCCGGCAAGCAGGGATAGGCAAGGGGGCGCATGTTCCTTCGGGAACTATGTTTTTTGAGTAGCGGCATAGCCGCGATGGGGGCGAACCCCCCCAAACCCCCTCGTTCGCTTCGCTCCGGCTCGCGCAGCTACGGCGCTACGCGTTGCGTACTGCGAGGATGATAGAAGAAGCCGTGCATAGTCGCAACGCACCTCCTCACCAAGCGACAGCGACCCGTTACTTTCACGCAGTTGACACAGAACCGTCATCAAACCGTCACATTGTTTTGTTAGGGTCGAGGCTAGGAGATTACTATGGTAAGCAAGAACAGCCCCGAAACGCCGGCCACCCCGCAAGAACCAGTGAGCGCGACCCTGAATGGGACGGCCTACACGATCACGGGCATGGATACGAAGACCGGGCTTGAAATTTACCGCAACCTGCCGGCAGACGCGAAAGTACAGGCCGACCAGATTGCCTTCGTGCTGCAGACCTACGCGTCGATTCAGGCGGTGGCCGTGAAGCACGGCATGAACCCGACCGAACTGGCCAAAGACTGGCTGACCTCGGCCAGCGAAACCAATACGGCGAAAGATGCCGCCTCGAAATTCAGCAGCGCGCAGAAAGCCGCCGTGTCGGAACTGGGCTCGCTGGGGGCGAACGCGCGCGACGTGGCGCGCATGGTGCCCGGCGGCGATGCCATTATGGGCACGATCGACGTGGCCAGTGGCGCAGCGACCATCAGCGGTGTGGCGCTCAGCGGCGCTGGTGCCGTGCTCGACGGCGCCTTCAATGGCCCGACGCGCATCTGGAACCTTGCGAGCACCATGGGGGCGGAAAGCTGGGGCAAAGTATTTGGCTATGGCCAGGGCAGCGCCAAGGAACCGGCACAAGCATTCGCCGCCGCCGTGATGGCCCTGCGCCTGCAGGAAACCGAAGGCCGCCATGCCATGCCGATGTTCGATTACAACCCGTTCGACGACAAGCAATCGCAATTCGGCAGCAACCCGTGGCAATACACCAAGGCGGGTGCTTCGTGGGTGGGGGAATGGTTGGCGCAATGGGTACCGGGCGCGAAATACATCATCGCCGCCTATGAGTGGCTGACCTACAAAGGCGAGAACAAGCCGACCTACAGCGAATTCGTGAGCAAGGCCGAGGCCGATATTGCCGAAGCGGGCAAAACCCGCCCGGCCAACGGTGCGCGTTTTTCTGAGCTGGCCGATGAAGCCATGTGGGAAAAAGAAGGCGAAAAAGTGCGCGATGCGCTGCTGGCCGCAAAAGAAGTGGCAGGCATCGACACCACCAAGGGTGCGGCGGATGTCGCTACCGCCTCAACCACCACGGGGCGCGATGAAAACGGCAACGATGTAACCATCAAAAACGGCAAGGAAGTGGCGCGTGTGAGCCCCGGCCAGCGCATGGGCACGGCGTGGGGTGCATTGACCGGCGACGGCCCGCTTTGGGAGCAGGGCTTGCGCGTGGGTGGTGCCGCCTGGGTGACCGGGCAGGGCATTCGCGGTGCTGCCGAAGGCGTTGCGCGCCAAGGGCTGGTGCGCCCGGCTGCCGAAGCGAAAGCCGCCGAAGCGCTGGTGAACAAATTGAATGGCAAAATCGACGCCGCCGAAGCCGCGCCGAAAACCAGCAAGGCGCAATTCTGGAAGGCCGACGACGCAAAAATCGACGCATGGAAAGCGGCGCGTGATGTGGCGAAAGATGAGGCGATCACCAAAGGCCGCCTTGCCACCAGCAGCGCGCAACATGCCGGCGACTTCGCCAAAACGGCGGCCACGCCGATGAAGGAGATCAATGACGGATCGAAAGTGAAAGCGCTGTGGAACGCGCCGCGTGCAGTCGGTCGCCTGAGTGGCGATGGGGCCAGCTGGAGCTTCGGTAAACTGAAAGACGCAACCGTTGGCGCGGGCAAAGGCGCATGGCATTTCGCAACCGGCACGGTCGATGGCGCACATGTCGCCGTGAACGAGGCGACGGTGGCCAAGGCCGCGGGCATGGAGCGCGTGGGCCAGAGCGTCGGCAAATGGGGCTCGCGCGGGCTGCTGGCCGCGGCGCCGGTGGTGAGCACGATTCAAACCGTGGGCGATATTGGCCGTGGCGATGTGAGCGGCGCCGTGGTGCATGGGGTGCAAACGGGCAGCGTGATCGGCACCATGGTGGTGGCTGGCAAGGTCATGAAAATCGGCGTGGGCCGCGCTACCCCCATTCTTGGTGGGGTGATGTCGGGTGGCGAGTTCGTGAACGCCGCCGTGCATGGCGACACCAAGGGCATGAAAAGCGCCGGGGTGGATCTCGGCCTGATCGGCAGCGGTGCGGCCATCGGTGCGGGCATTGGTGCAATTGGCGGCGGCGTCGGCGCGATTCCGGGCGCGGCGGTGGGCGCGACGATCGGCGGCTTTGCCGTGGCGGGCCGCGCGATTTATAACTGGGTTGCGGGCGATGATGCGCAAGTGGTTCCCTCGGCGCAGGCGGCCACGGTGCCCGCTCGCCGCGATGGTGCGATTGGGGCTGTTGATCCGGTACTGGCGCAGGCTGCCATCGACAAGGCGCAGGAGCAGGCGAAGCCGGTATTTGCCAAGGTGAAGGATGTGCATTCGGGCGTTGCACCCACGAGCAGCACGGTGCCGCAAAGCTTCACCGGCCTTGCCGGCCAGACGCTTCGCATTGGTTAATCAATTCCTTAGCTAATTACCCACATTTTAATTCGCTCGTGCCCGCATTTTGCGTGTGTTTGCAGTTGGGGTGGGCTAGGTTTTTCTCCATCGCTTTGTCATCCCCGCGCAGGCGGGGATCTCCTTGAATACGCCAAAGGAGATTCCTGCGTGCGCAGGAATGATAAAGTAAAACGATAAAAATACCGAAGGATTGAGGAGCGAACGAATGAGTGCGGTGGAGAAGATGAACGATAAGCCCATGCAGGACGAACAATTCACCACCAAACGCGCGACCTCGCCCGCCCTCGAGGAAATCCTCTACGATGCGATCCCCGTGCTCGATCATGGCTTTATCCGCGTGGTCGATTACATGGGCGACGATGCGGCGATCGTGCAGGCAGCGCGCGTGAGCTATGGCCGCGGCACCAAGCAGGTGAGCCAGGACAAGGGCCTGATTAACTACCTGATGCGCCACTGGCACAGCACGCCGTTTGAAATGTGCGAAATCAAATTCCATGTGAAGCTGCCGATTTTTGTCGCCCGCCAATGGATTCGCCACCGCACGGCGAACGTGAACGAATATTCGGCGCGTTACTCGATCATGGATAAGGAATTCTATATTCCGACGCCGCAGATGCTGTCGCCGCAATCGACGAAGAACCATCAGGGCCGCGCCGAAGGCACGGCATTGTCGCCCGAGGAATCGGCGCGCGTGCTGGAAATCCTCAAAGGCGATTCCGAACGGGTGTACGGCCATTACGAAGAACTGATGAACGCCAGCGCCGACGGCAACGTGATCGATGTCGAAAAATCCGGCATCGCCCGCGAGCTGGCGCGCATGAACCTGACCATGAATTACTACACGCAATGGTACTGGAAGATCGACCTGCATAACCTCATGCATTTCCTGATGCTGCGCGCCGACCCGCACGCGCAATACGAAATCCGCGCCTATGCCGACGCGATGATCGAGGTGGTGAAGAAATGGGTGCCTTTCGCGCACGAGGCGTTCGAGGAACACCGCCTGCATGGCGCGCGCTTCTCGCGCACGGCGCTTTCGGTGCTCAAGCGCATGCTCGACGGGGAAACAGTGACCCAGGAAAATAGCGGATTGACCAAGCGCGAATGGGATGAATTCCGCGCCAGCATCGGCTAACCAAAATTTCATCTTCCGGTTTTCCTGAACGCGCCCAGCCGCTTGCGCGGCCAACCCCGTTGCGCGCAATGCTGCATTGCACAAATGTCACTGGTGCGGACCGTAACCGGGGACTATATCGCCGCCATCCGACGAGTTTACCTTCGAAGGAGGCAACCATGAAAACCATTCTTCTCGCCGCACGTCTTTTTCTCATCAGCATGCCCGCGCTGGCCCAGCAGGATCAGCCGCCAGCACCCGCCGCGCCGCCCACGGCGGTGACCGACGGGCCCACCCAACCGATCGCGAAATACGAACCGCTGCCGCTCGACCCCGATTACGTGGATACCGGCGACGACACCGACCGGCCGCACCAGACCGCTGATGCCAGCGAAGCCCTGCGGCAGATGCTAACGGTGGTGGGTAATTAGCTGCGCGGCGATGGCGCTGAAGGCCTGTGCCACGGCGCTGCCCGGGTGCGCGTTCAGGTAATCCTGCCCGGCATCGGCTGCGGCGCCGAGGGCGGGATCGAGTGGCAGTTGGCCGAGCAGCGCCATGCCATGGCGCGCGGCCATTTCTGCGCCGCCGCCTGCGCCGAACAATGTATGGCGACCGCCCTGCGGGTCGGTGAAGTAGCTCATATTTTCGATCACACCGAGCATGGGAATGGACAGGCGCGCGAACATTTGCGCGGCTTTGTCGGCATCGGCCACGGCGATCTCCTGCGGGGTGGTGATGATGATGGCGCCGCCAATCGGCACCGCCTGCGCGAGGCTGATCGCGACATCGCCGGTGCCGGGCGGCAGGTCAATCAGCAAATAATCGAGCGGGGCGCTGGCGGTGCCCCACGCCACCCCGCGCAAAAACTGCGTGAGGGTTTTGGTGACCATCGGCCCGCGCAGCATGGCGGCCTGATCGCCGGTGATGAACCCCATCGACATGGCGCGCAGGCCCAGCCCTTCCAGCGGCTGCATCAGCCCGTCGCGGAAGGCGGGCTGGCCCGCATGGCGCACGCCCAGCATGCGCGGCATGGAGGGGCCGTAAATATCGGCATCGAGCACGCCTGCGCGCTGGCCAAGCTGCTGCAGCGCGAGCGCGAGGTTCACGGTGCAGGTCGATTTGCCGACACCGCCTTTGCCGCTGGCCACCGCAATGATGCGGCCCACATGCGGCAGGGGGGCGGTGTTGAAGACGGCGCGCGCGCGATTGGCGGGAGAATCGGTCATGATGGTTGAAGCAAGGTTGCGTTGCCTCTATATGTACAACGCTGCCCAACGAGGCAAGCATTTCGCACGAAGGAACGATACATGGGAAAACCAACGAACCCGTGGGGGCGCAAGCCATCCTCGCCGGGCCGCGGCACTGGCGGCGGCGGCACCAACACCCCCGGGGGCAACGCGCCCAAACCCGATCTTGACCTGCTGCTGCGTCGCAGCCAGGAGCGCATGCGCGGCATGTTCGGGCCCGACGATGGCCGCAACGATAAACGCACGCTCGGCCTGATTGTGGCCGGGGTGCTGGCGCTGTGGCTCGGCTCGGGCATTTACCGCGTGAATTCCGACGAGCTGGGCGTGGTGCTGCGCTTCGGCCAATACCACCGTACCACCACGCCGGGCCTGAACTACCATCTGCCGTTCCCGGTCGAATCGGTGCTCATCCCCAGCGTGACCTCGGTGAACAAAGTGGAGGTGGGCTATCGCGGCACGGTGGTCGATAACCCCAGCGTGCGCAGTGCACGCTTTGCGGCCGCGCCTGCTGCGCCGCAGGGCCGCGAAGGCATGATGCTGACCAAAGACCGCAACATCGTCGATATTGATTTCGAGGTGCAATGGAAGATCGACGCTTCGGCGCCGGAGAAATATTTGTTCAACATGCGCGACCCGCAGGGCAGCATCAAGGACGTGGCCGAATCGGCCATGCGTGAGGTGATCGGCCAGAATAACCTCGACGATGTGCTGACCACGGCGCAATCGGAGATCGCCGAGGAAACGCGTGATATCATGCAGGAAATTTTCGATAAATACGATGCGGGCGTGGAAATCATCGCGGTGAATCTGAGCCGGCCCGATGTGCCGCAGCCGGTGATCGACGAATTCCAGGACGTCAAACGCGCCGAGCAGGATAAGGAAACTGCCGAATCGGTGGCCGAGGGCTACCGCAACGAGATTCTCCCGAAAGCGAAGGGCGAAGCGGCGCAGATGGAACAGCAGGCGCTGGCCTACAAAGCCAAAGTGGTGGCCGACGCGGAGGGCGATGTGGCGCGCTTCTCGAAGATTTATGCGGAATATGCGCAGGCGAAAGACGTGACCAAAAAACGCCTCTATCTGGAGACGATGGAGCAGGTGATGAAGAACATACCAAAAGTGATCGTCGATGAGGCGGCGCGCGGCAATGGCGGCGTGGTGCAGATGCTGCCGCTGCCTGCTCCCGCCGCGCCGGTGAAAGGAGCCGCGCAATGACCTCGATCCTCATGAAAATCGGTGCGGTGTTTTTTGTGACGCTGGTGCTGGCAACCGGCAGCCTGTTTGTGGTGCCGCAAACGCAGCAGGCGATTGTGCTGCAATTCGGTGAAATCAAGCGCGTGGTGAAGGAGCCGGGGCTGAACCTGAAAATCCCATTCATCCAGAACGTGGTGTTTTTCGATAAACGCATCCTCGATTTCAACGCCCAGCCGGCGGAATTCATCACCAAAAACCGCCAGACAGATGTGGAAGAACGCGTGGTGATCGACGCGTTCGTGCGCTACCGCATCACCGATCCCGAGCAGTTTTTCAAAGCGGTGAAAACCGAAATGAACCTAAACAGCCGCCTGAATTCGATTGTGCTCTCCAGCATGCGCCGGGTGCTGGCGAATTATTCGCTTTCGGATTTGCTTTCCGATAAGCGCATGACGGTGATGAGCCAGATCCAAGCGAACGTGAACGCGCAGGCCCATTCTGTGGCGGTGAGCGACGGCGGGAAGCGCGTGCAGGGTTTTGGCATCGAAGTGGTGGATGTACGCATCATGCGTGCTGACCTGCCAAGCGACATTTCGCAATCGACCTATGAGCGCATGCGCAAGGATTTCACCAAGGAAGCGCAGCGTTTCCGGGCCGAAGGCGAGCAGCAAGCGCTGGCCATCCGCTCGACCGCCGATCGCGAGTCGACCGAGATCCTCGCCACCGCGCGCAAGAACGCCGAGATTATTCGCGGCGACGGCGACGGCGAAGCCGCACGCATTTATGCGACGACGTATGGCCGCGATCCGGAGTTCTTTAAATTCTACCGCTCCATGCAGGCCTACAAGGCCACGCTGAAGCAGGGCGACACCACCATGGTGCTGAGCCCGAAGGGCGAATTCCTGAAAGAGTTGAATCCGTAAGCGCAGGGGCCGCATGGCGGCGCGCGTATGAACGACCAGAGTGAGGATAACGATGCGTTTTGTTGCTGTATGCTTGGGGATGATGCTGATGTCGGCGGCGCAGGCCGCGCCCGCGCCCGCTTCGTTTGCGCCGATGCTGGAGCCGCGCATGCCGGCGGTGGTGAATATCTCGACCACCCAGAAAGTGAAAACGCCCGGCATGGGCTTTCCGCAATTTGATATGGGCCCGCTGGGCAACGACCCGCGCGGCGAACAATTGCAGGAGCTGTTCAAGCAGTTCAACCAGCAATTCGGCGACGGCAACAGCGCCACCCGCGAAGTCAGCTCGCTCGGCTCCGGCTTCATCATCGACCCCGACGGGTTCGTGGTGACCAACAACCATGTGATCGACGGCGCGAGCGAAATCACCGTGATTTTGAACGACAACACCCACCTGCCCGCCAAGCTGGTGGGCCACGACCCGCAGACCGACCTCGCGCTGCTGAAAGTGACCCCCAGCAAGAAGCTTCCGTATGTGACGTTCGGCAGTTCCGACGCGCTGCATGTGGGCGACTGGGTGGTGGCGGTCGGCAACCCGTTTGGCCTTGGCGGCTCGGTGAGCGCGGGCATTGTGAGCGCGCGCGGCCGCAACATCAATGCCGGGCCGTTCGATGATTTCATCCAGACCGATGCGGCGATCAATCGCGGCAATTCCGGTGGGCCGTTGTTTAATGCGGACGGCGACGTGGTGGGCATCAACTCGGCGATTTTCTCGCCCACGGGCGGTTCGGTCGGCATCGGTTTCGCCGTGCCGAGCGACATGGCCAAACCCATCATCGACCAGTTGCGGCAGTTTGGCCGCACCCATCGCGGCTGGCTGGGCGTGAAGATTCAGGAAGTGAGCGACGAGATCGCCGAATCGCTGGGCCTGAAACAGACCGCCGGGGCGCTGGTGCTTGAGATTAACCCCAAAAGCCCGGCGAGCAGCAGCCTGCAGGTGGGCGATGTCATCCTCGCGTTTAACAACCGCCCCATCAAGGAAATGCGCCAGCTGCCGCGACTGGTGGCCGACACCAAAGCCGGCACCAAGGTGGATGTGACCGTGTGGCGCAAGGGAAGCGAGCAGCGCGTGGCGGTGACGATCGGTGAGCTGAAAGACACCGGCGCGAAAGCCGCCGCCGCCGAAGGCCGCGACGCCGCACCCGCTACCAAGGAACGCACCGTGCTTGGCATGGCGCTGGTGCCGATTACGCCGCAGGTGCGGGCCGAATTTGGCCTGCCGAAGACGGCGGAGGGGGTGTTGGTGGCCGAGCTTGATCGCAACGGCGATGCGGCCAAAAGCGGCCTGCTGCCGGGCGATATTATTCGCGAAGTGAACCAGCAGCCAGTGGCCGATGTGGCGGCGCTGCAAGCCGCCCTCGCGCAAGCGAAGAAAGACGGCAAAAAACACGCGCTGCTGCGCGTGGCCCGCGGCAAAGGGGCGCTGTTCCTCACCGTGCCGGTGAAATAGCGGCTACGCCATGCCTCTCTTCTGCGCCGCGTTCGTGGCGCGGCGGATCCCGGCACAGGGCCGGGATGACAGAATGATTTAGGGGGCCGTCGTGACCCAATCGCGCTTCGCGATGCCCTGCGCAAACAGCAAGGCGGTGAGGTCGTTGTGGCGAATGGCGGCGCGCGCCTGCGCCACGACCAGCGGCTTGGCGTGATAGGCTACGCCCAGCCCGGCTTCCAGCAACATCGGCAAATCATTCGCACCATCGCCCACGGCCAGCACATCCGCCGGGGCGAGGTTTTGCTGCGCCGCATAGCGCAGCAACGCCGTGCGCTTGCTGTGTTTATCGAGGATAGGATCGGCCACCGTGCCGGTGAGGCGGTTATTTTCCAGCAGCAGTTGGTTGGCTTCCTGCGCGTCGAACCCGAGCAGGGCCGCCACCCGCGTGGTGAAAAAGGTGAACCCGCCGGAGACCAGCACCGCATAGGCGCCGCGCGCTTTCATGGTGGCGAGCAGGGTTTTCGCCCCCGCCATGGGGGTGATGCACGTGGCGTAGGTGCGCTCGAGCTCGCTGGTGGCGAGGCCGGTGAGCAAGCCCACCCGCTCGCGCAGGGCCTCGGCAAAATCCAGCTCGCCGCGCATGGCGCGCTCGGTGATGGCGGCGACATGCGCCTTCAGCCCCACGCAATCCGCCAGCTCGTCGATGCATTCCTGATCGATCATGGTCGAATCCATGTCGGAGATCAGCAGCTTTTTTTCGCGGCCCGGCAGGGGCTGCACCACGATATCGGCGCGCTGCGCATCGGCGCATTGCTGCAGTTTGCTGCGTAGCAAACCATCCGGTGCGCGGGTGAGGGTGATGTCGCAGGCGCGGCCCTCTTCCAGCCATTGCAGGCTGTCATACTGGCCAAGCGCCGTGACAAACGGGCGCAGCTCGAGTAGGGATTCCGGCGAAGCAATCAGGGTAACGACGTGGCGCATGCACAAACCATTCAGGTGTTGATGGGGCCGACCGGCACAGGCAAGTCGGCGCTGGCCATCCGCATAGCGCAGGCGCGGCCCACTGTCATCATCAATGCCGATGCGATGCAGATGGTGGCCGACCTGCGCATCATCACCGCCCGCCCGAGCCTGGCCGAGGAAGCGCAGGCCGAGCATGCGCTCTACGGCGTGCTGCCCGCCGCCGAGCCCACCAGCGTGGCGCGTTGGCTGGCGCTGGTGGTGCCCGTGGTGCAGCGCGCCTGGGCGGCGGGGAAAACGCCGCTGCTGGTGGGCGGCACCGGCATGTATATCAAGGCGCTTCGCGAAGGGCTGGCCGCCATGCCGCCCATTCCGGGCGCCATCCGCGAGCGCCTGCGCGCCATGGACGCGCCCGCGCTTTATGCCGCGCTGCGCGCGCGCGATCCCGAGAGCGCGGCGACCTTCACGCCCGGCGACACCCAGCGCCTCGCCCGCGCGCTCGAGGTGCTGGAAGCGACCGGCAAGCCCATTCAGTGGTGGCAGGCGCAGAAGGCGAGCCCGGCTTTTCCCGCCGCGCAATGGCAGCTATTCGCCCTCACCCTGCCGCGCGAGGTGCTGTATGCCCGCCTGAACACGCGCTTCGACGCCATGATGGAAGCGGGCGCGCTGGCCGAGGTGGAAGCCCTGCTGGCGCAAAACCTGCCTGCCGACACGCCCATTTTGCGCGCCCACGGCGTGCCGGAACTGGCCGCCTACCTGCGCGGCGACATGACGCGCGAAGCTGCGGTGGTGCAGGCCCAGCAACACACCCGCAACTACGCCAAACGCCAGATGACCTGGCTGCGCCATTCGGCGGGCGATGCGGTGATGCTGGATGCCACCCAGCCCAACCCCGCAATTTTCATGGAATTGTCACACTGAACGGGCGAAAGGAACCCTAAGCTGCGGCCCAAAAGAAGGAGCAGGCATGCAAAAAGATTCATCTTCCCACCGTGCGGTTGGTGCGCACCACGCGGCGTTGCCGTTATCGTCGCAACAAAAGGAATTTTCCTGGCATGTCAAAGCATCGGCACAAATCGCGCTGCGGCATTTCCATGCCCATGCGATTGAGGAGTTGCGCACCCCGACCGAGCAATCGCCGCGTGCCCACGCGCTGCGCAATCATCTGCGTGAGGAATATGATTGGCGCAACGATACCTTTTCGGTCAAGGGCACGATTGATGACTTGATGATCGATCAGGCACTGTATCTGGAACTTGCAGAACAGACGCACGATGTGGATGCGCTGTACCGGGCGATGGAGGCCATTGCGCTGGCGCAGATTGAAACGCTTACGTTTGAAACCAACGATTACCCGCGTGCGGCGCTGCGGCGCGACCAGTTCGCCCAGACGCTGCATGCGGTGGTCGATCATCTGCGTAGCGAGCAATTGCTGGCAGAAAATGACACCCGGTTTGATGATCTGGTGAATGGTTATAATTGCGCCCTTAGTGGCTATCTGGATCTGCGCGAAAAGATCATGGAGCGCACGAAGGGGGAATATAGCAGCCTGATCGAGTGGGTCTGCGATGATATTGCGGCCAAGGCAACACCCGATACGGCGGACGGCGAAGAGGCTGCAGCGGGGCACCTGCTTGCTCGTCGCTATCGTGCCCTGTTTCGCGAGATGGGGCTTGATACCAAAAAGAAAGGGTTCTTCCCACCATCGTATGCGCATATCGTGGCGATTGGCCAGCATGCGGCCATGCGTGAAGCGCGCAATGCCCTGCCGTATGAAACCGACCGCGCCACGATTGAGCAACGGTCGCATGCACCGATGGCCCGCCATATGCAGGCATTGGCGGACATGCATTTGGATCTCAGTTCGATTGCAGAGGCAAGCCGTGCGGAGCGTTATATGTGGCGCGCGTATGCGGCTGCCTACCAGCAGCCCGAAGACCTTGATGCGCTGGCGGAACAGGCGGGAGCGGTGGCGCAAGAGCGCACGCAGGCGGCATTTGCGCGATTATACCGCACCGCTGAGCGCGATCGGCAAAGCCTGATATGCGAAGGGGAAAAGAAACTGCAGACGGAAGGCCTGCTGCCGTATCCGCCCCAAATCGTTGAACGCCTGATTGCCCATTGGTATCCGTTGATTCAGGAAGAAATCAAGGCATCGGATAACATCCATGAGATGCTGGAGCAATTCGAGATCGATGCCGACGCTGTGCTGCACGAGACGACCTGTGCACTGGAACACCCGGTCATGATCCAGCTGCGCCGCTGCTATGCCGAGGCCTATGGCAAAGAGTTGCTGCAGGCGCTTCGTGCGCGCAATACCGCCGAGCATGCCGGCTACGATGTTAATGCACTGAAACACGGGCTGGATGCGGTGCTGCATAAATACGATATGGCCTATGATGCCCATTGGGAAACGGCCAATTGGTGCCTGAAACTCACCAATGGTGCCTATGCGGATTTTGGCCAGTATGCGCTGGCCATGGAGATGACGGCAAAGGCCAAGGATTATAGCGAATTATCGCTTGAAGAGCGTATGTATGTGCCGAAAATTGCCAACCATTACCGCACGCAATGCGGCGTAGATCGCCATATTCCCGAGGCGTGGGCCGCCCATCCGATGATGCCCGCGCTGTACCGCCAGTCCATGGATTATGTCGTGACACAGCTAAACCGCGCGATGCAGCAGGATTATGGTGTTTTCTCCGATAAAGTGGGGCCCAAAACTGTACTCGATGCTGCGCAGCGCCAGCAAATCGTAGCGGCTTCCGAAGCGGCACGCGAGCAGATTGATGCGCGCATGCCCGGTGTACTGGCCAACGCCGTGGCCAGTTTTGCCCCCGAAGCGCCGGATGCCGACGGACTGCCCGCCGAGAAGGCGGCGAGACCCCAGCTGGCGACGCCCTATATGGATGCGAAAACATTGCAGCAATTGAGTGCGTTTTTTGCCGAAGAGCGGCAAGGCGGGCGGGTTCAGTAGTGCCCTAAACCAATTTAGCCATTGCTTTTTGGGTTTAGTTTAGCTAAACATCGCGCCCTATGAGCACGAAAGAAAAGATTGTCGCGAAGTTTGGCGGCACCAACGAAGTGGCCGAGATTTGCGGTGTCACTCCCGGCGCGGTTTCGCAATGGGAACTGATTCCCGCGCGGCACCAGACCACCCTGTTGCAGGAAGCCAAGCGCCGCAGCATTGCCCTGCGCGCCGACGATTTTCACGCCCCGGAAACTGCCGCACCGCGCAGCCCGCGCCGCGCCAGCACCAGCAAAGACGAGCGCGAACTGACCGGCGCCGAAATGGTGATCCAGGCCATGCTCGATAACGGCACGGAAGTGGTGTTCGGCTACCCCGGCGGCGCGGTGCTGCCGGTGTATGACGCGCTGTTCAAGCAAAACAAACTGCGCCATATTCTGGTGCGCCATGAGCAGGGCGCGGGCCACGCCGCCGAGGGTTATGCCCGCTCGACCGGCAAGGTGGGCGTGCTGATGGTGACCTCGGGCCCCGGCGCGACCAATACCGTCACGGCGCTGTGTGATGCGCTGATGGATTCGATTCCGCTGGTGTGCATCACTGGGCAGGTACCCACCCATTTGATCGGCACCGACGCGTTTCAGGAGGCCGATGTGGTGGGCATCACCCGCTCGGCCACCAAGCATAATTACCTGGTAAAAGACGTGAACGAGCTGGCCGGGATTCTGCACGAGGCGTTCCATGTGGCGGCCTCGGGCCGCCCCGGCCCGGTGCTGGTTGATATTCCCAAAGACATCCTGAACGCCACTGGCCTTTATGTGGGCGCCGAGCAGGCGAGCCGCCAGAGCTACCGCCCCACCCCGAAGGCCGATGCGCGCGCCGTGGAGCGCGCGGTGGAGCTGATGGCCAAGGCAAAAAAGCCGGTCTTTTATGTGGGCGGCGGCGTGGTGAATGCCGGGCCGGAAGCAAGCGACGCGCTGGTGAAACTGGCGCACATGACCGGCTTTCCGGTGACGACGACGCTGATGGGGCTTGGTGCATTCCCCGGTAACGACAAGCAATTCCTCGGCATGCTGGGCATGCATGGTTCGCTGGAAGCGAACATGTGCATGAGCGAGTGCGACGTGCTGATTAACCTCGGCGCGCGCTTCGACGACCGGGTGACCGGGCGGCTCGATGCGTTCAGCCAGAAATCGAAAAAAATCCATGTCGATCTCGATGCCAGCTCGATCAATAAAATCGTGCCGGTGCATGTGCCGGTGGTGGGCGATGCGGGCGAGGTGATCGCCATGATGATCGCGCTGTGGAAGAAGAAAAAACTGCAGCCGCAGAAAGACGCGCTCGCCAAATGGTGGAAACAGATCGACCAGTGGCGCAGCCGCGATTCGTTCGGCTACAAACAGGCGGGCAAGCACATCAAGCCGCAGCACGCGCTGCGCCGCCTGAACGCCGCGCTGGCGAAAAAGGACTTCTACATCACCACCGATGTCGGCCAGCACCAGATGTGGGCGGCGCAGCATATCCTCTACGACAAGCCCAACCGCTGGATGACCTCCGGCGGGCTCGGCACCATGGGCTATGGTTTTCCAGCCGCGATCGGCGTGCAGATCGCGCACCCGAAACAGCCGGTTGTGTGCGTGACGGGCGAATCGAGTTTCATGATGAACATTCAGGAGATGAGCACTGCGGTGCAATACCGCCTGCCGGTGAAAATCCTGATCCTGAATAACCAGTATATGGGCATGGTGCGCCAGTGGCAGGAGATGTTTTATTCCAGCCGCTACAGCGAGAGCTACATGGACAGCCTGCCTGATTTCGTGAAAACCGCCGAAGCGTTCGGCATGAAGGGCATGCGGGTGAAAGACCCGGCGAAGCTCGATGCCGCGCTGGCGGAAATGCTCGCGCATCCCGGCCCGTGCCTGCTCGATTGCTGGGTCGATCCGAACGAGAATGTGTACCCGATGATTCCGGCCGGGGCGGCGCACCACGAGCTGGTGCTCGGGCCGAGCGAAGCCGCGCTCGTGCTGGATAAGAACCGGGTGTAGGCGCGATGGGGCAACCTGCGACATGGCGTGATTATGCCACGATCCAGGCGCTGCGGATTCCCGAACTGGTGGGTATCCTTACGCTAGCCGAATCGGCCGGGGAAGGCCACGCCGCCCGCCGCGTGTGGGAGCAGGCGCGCATGCGCTACCGCGCATGGTGCCTGAGCGTGGAAGATGATCTCACGCAGTATTTTCAGGATTATCAGTTTTTGGAGCATGGGGGTGTTCACGAGGAAGCGTGTCGTCTCGGCCTTGATATCCGCAAGCAGTCCGATTTTATACGTTTCTATCGCAGCGACATGACCATGGGGGCGCTTTGGCCTTTGCCGGCGAGGAGCGAAGACTGGCCACGCTCGCTTATGCTGAGGGAATGCTGGAACATCTTGGCCAGTCTGAGCCGGGGCAAGGTGGCCCTGTTCGTTAATATTTTTTAGCGGCATTTTAACCAAATCTTCATCAAATGTTGCTTTACTAGCTAGTAGAGTCAGATGATGGAAGAGCCAAAACATACACCCTTTAAGCGAAAACCGCCCCGGTGGGAGAAAACCGAGCGCTATATCCGTGTTCTCACCATCGAGATGCTGAAAGCCATCAGCGATGTGCCCATCTCCGCGGTCGGTGAGCCGACGCAATGGCAGCGCCGGGCGATTGTCGATATTTACCATGGCTGGCACGATAGCTGTATGCAGTTACTGGATGATTGCCGTTCCAATGCTGAGAAAATGGATCGGCAGACGATGAATTACCACGCACGCATGGAAAAGGCGCGTGGCTGGAATATCTTCTCGAAAGGCCATGCACAATTTCTGGATTATGTGGTGGAGGCTGAAGCCCTGACCTTCGGGTTACAACATGCGGACAAAGCACCATCGCTGATGCGCAAAATTGACATGGGCAAGGCCCAATCGCCGAAAAAAGCACAACAACCAACGCGGCAATTAGGTGCGGCCATGCTGAAGCAGGTGGAGCACAAGCATGCGGTGTTTCGCGCCAGCAGCGCGGCCATTAACTTTACTGGTCGCCTCACGCGCGAAGACCGGGGCAATTCGGATGGGCAGGCGCGCTAGCCGGAGCTTGTGTTCATCCGGGCGATGCGCTAATGACGGCGCATGAGCGCTGAAACCCTTGATATCGTCTATGACATTCCCGACGAAAAACCGCTGGAAGACCGGCATATTCTTGCGGTGCTGGTCGATAACGAATTCGGCGTGCTAAACCGCGTGACCGGCCTGCTCGCCGCGCGCGGCTACAACATCGAATCACTCACCGTGGCCGAGGTGGACGGCAAACGCCATTTCTCGCGCATCACCGTTGTCACGCGCGGTTCGGGCGCGAAGATCCGCCATATCATGAGCCTGCTGGAGCGCATGGTGCCCGTGCACAAAGTGCATGATCTGACGGTGGAAGGCGCATTTGTGGAGCGCGAGCTGGCGCTGGTGAAGGTGGCGGGCCGCGGCGACGAGCGCGTGGAAGCCTTGCGCATCGCCGATATTTTCCGCGCCCGCCCGGTCGATACCACGGTGGAAAGCTTCGTGTTCGAGATCACCGGCACGACGGAGAAGGTGAACAGCTTCATCGACCTCATGCGGCCGCTGGGGCTGGTGGAAATCTGCCGCACCGGCGTGGCCAGCGTGGCGCGTGGCAAAAAAGGCATCTAAATCAAGCGCCCAATGGCTAAAATGCCGGGCAATACCCCTCGCTTTTTGATGCAAGGTGGGCTATGTCCCCCCATGGATATTAGTGCACTTTTCGGCACGAGCAGTGACTGGGCGAGCATTCTCGCTGCCCGCCAGCAGGCGCGTGATTTCGCCAGCGTCGGCACCGGGCAGACGGCGGATAGCGTGAAAAGCACGATCAGCAATGCCACGCGCCTGAACGATAGCAGCAAGGAAACGCTCACGAAACTGACCGATACGGTGAGCGAATTCGCCGACGGCGACCCCAAATTATTGCGCGATATCGAGGGGCTGGCCAACCTCATGCAGTTCGGTCAGACCGAGCAGGATAGCGCCAGCTCGCCCTATGCCCGCCTGCTTTCCGCGGCGTATAGCCAAAAAACCGGCGGATTTGTTGATCTGCTGTCGTAAAAATCCTTCCATTTTTGGCTCAATCGGCTAGAACGCTCGCTCTTTTCACAGAATGAGGTTTCGCCATGGCTACCGCCGCTGCTGCACAACAATCGCCCGCCGAGCAAATCGGCATGAATGTTTACTACGACAAAGACTGCAATCTTGACATCATCAAGGGCAAAAAAGTCGTGGTGGTGGGCTATGGCAGCCAGGGCCACGCGCATGCGCTGAACATGAAGGATTCGGGCGTGAGCGATGTGCGCATCGCGCTGCGTGCCGGTTCCAAAACCGCCGAGAAAGCACGCGCCGCGGGCTTCGAGGTGATGACCCCGGCAGAAGCCGCGGCCTGGGCCGATGTGGTGATGATCCTCACGCCGGATGAGCTGCAGGCCGATCTGTACGAGCAGGACCTCGACAAAAACATGAAGACTGGCGCGACGCTGGCGTTTGCGCATGGCCTCAACATTCATTTCGGCCTCATCAAGCCGCGCGCCGATCTCGACGTGGTGATGATCGCGCCGAAGGGCCCCGGCCACACCGTGCGCGGTGAATACCAGAAGGGCGGCGGGGTGCCGTGCCTTATTGCAGTCGCGCAGGACGCATCCGGCAAAGCGAAGCAACTCGCGCTGAGCTATGCCAGCGCGGTGGGCGGTGGCCGCTCGGGCATCATCGAAACCAACTTCAAAGACGAATGCGAAACCGATCTGTTCGGCGAGCAG
>JBIISI010000029.1:0-21322 GCA_044341105.1 Rickettsiales bacterium
TGGTGCCCTGCCGCTCGAGCGAGGCATAGCATAGCACCCCGTCACCGACCGCCACGGGCTTCAGGAATTTCAGCTTGTCGATGGCGATGGTGACAATGCGCTGGGCGGTGAGCTTGCGCGCATACGACCAAGCGGCCAGATCCATCTGGCTCACGATCCAGCCGCCGAACATATCGCCGCCGGGATTGGTGTCGGCGGGCATGGCGATGACCTTGATGACCAGTTCTTTTTCAGGGACTTGCATGGGGACTCCTTTTCCGCCCATGCCTAGCACAGGCGACATGCATGGCAAAATCTTTACTTTCCGCCGATTTTCGCTAGACAGGCGGCCATGTCCATCGACATCGTCACTTTTGGTTGCCGCCTGAACACCTTTGAATCGGAGGTGATGAAAACGCACGCGCAAACGGCAGGGCTGCACGACACGATCATTTTCAACACCTGCGCCGTGACCGCCGAAGCCGAGGCGCAGGCGCGCCAGGCCATTCGCCGCGCGCGGCGCGAGCATCCAAACAAGCGCATTATCGTGACCGGCTGCGCGGCGCAGGCCCGGCCCGATCAGTTCACGGCCATGCCCGAGGTGAACGCGGTACTGGGCAATGAAGAGAAGATGCATGCCGCCCCGTATCTCTCGCTGGATAGCGAGCGTGCGCAGGTGAACGACATCATGAGCGTGCGGGAAACCGCTGCGCATCTCGTGACCAGTTTCGAGGGCAAGGCGCGGGCGTTTGTGCAGGTGCAAAATGGCTGCAACCACCGCTGCACGTTCTGCATCATCCCGTTCGGGCGGGGCAATTCGCGCAGCGTGCCGATGGGCGAAATCGTTGCGCAGGTGCGGGCGCTGGTCGAGGCGGGCTACCGCGAAGTGGTGTTCACCGGCGTGGATATTTCTGATTACGGCAAAGACCTGCCCGGCACCCCCACGCTGGGGCAGATGATTCGCCGCACGCTGGCGCTGGTGCCCGAGTTGCCGCGCCTGCGCCTATCCTCCATCGATGCGGTCGAGGTCGACGACGATCTCTACCGCCTGATCGCCGAAGAACCGCGCCTGATGCCGCATTTGCATATCAGCCTGCAGGCGGGCGACGACATGGTGCTCAAGCGCATGAAGCGCCGCCATTTGCGTCACGATATTGTGGATTTCTGCGCCCGCGTGCGCACCCTGCGGCCCGACATGGTCTACGGCGCCGACATCATCGCCGGTTTCCCCACCGAAACCGACGCGATGTTTGAAAACACGCTGCGGCTGGTGGACGAGGTGGGGCTCACCTACCTGCATGTGTTCCCGTATTCGGCGCGGCCGGGTACCCCCGCGGCGCGCATGCCGCAAGTACCAAAAGCGCTGCGCAAAATCCGCGCCGCGCAACTGCGCGAAGCGGGCAACCGCCAGCTCACGCAGTACCTGCAGGCGCAGGTGGGGCAGGCGTTGGATATCGTCGTGGAACAAGACGGCATGAGCGGTCATAGCGCTGGCTTTGCACCGGTGAAACTGGCCACAACGCTGCCGGTGCGCAGTTTGCAGCGCGTGCATATCGTGCGCGCCGATGATGAAAGGTGCTATGCGGCATGAGCTGGTTTGCCAAACTTTCCGACGGACTCAAGAAAACCTCGCAGGCGATCGACGACGCGCTCAACAAAACCGTGTTGAACGCGCAGTCGCTCGAAGCACTCGAAGAATCGCTGCTGTTGGCCGATATGGGGGCCGCCACCGCCATGGCCCTGACCGGGGAAATGGCTGCGCTAAAAGTGCGCGAAAACATTCCCATGTCCGAAGTACGCGCCCTGCTGGCCGATGCCATCGCCAAACGCCTCGCGCCCTATGCCGTGCCGCTGGCAACGGATGGCGCATCGCCGCGGGTGGTGCTGGTGGTGGGGGTGAACGGCAACGGCAAAACCACCACCATCGGCAAGCTGGCCTACCAGCAAACCCGCGCGGGCAAAAAGGTGGCCATGGTGGCGGCCGATACGTTCCGCGCCGCGGCGGTCGAGCAACTGCAACGCTGGGCCGAGCGCGCGGGCTGCGCCTTCCATCGCGGGGCGGAGGGGGCCGATCCTGCCTCGGTTGCCTATGCCGGGCTGGACGCTGCCATGAAAGCCGGGGTCGAGCTGGTGCTGATCGACACGGCAGGCCGCCTGCACACCAAAAAAGAGCTGATGGCCGAGCTTGAAAAAATCATCAAAGTCATTCGCAAACTCATGCCCGATGCGCCACACGATGTGGTGCAGGTGCTGGATGCCACCACCGGCCAGAACGCGCTTTCGCAACTGGCGGCGTTCAAGGAAATCGCCGGGGTGACGGGGCTGGTCGTCACCAAGCTCGACGGCACGGCGAAAGCCGGGGTGGTGGTGGCGCTGGCCGAACAGTTCCACCTGCCCATCCACGCCATCGGCGTGGGCGAGGGGGCCGAGGATTTGCAGCCCTTCACCGCCCCCGATTTCGCCCGCGCGCTGGTTGGGCTCGGGGCTTAATGGCCGATGCCAGGCTGGGGCGCTTGCCACGCCTGTTCGACAATTTTCGCCCGCTGCTCGAACCCGGCGCAGCGCAGGGCATACGCCCCCCATTTGCACACCCATTCCGGCTCGCCACCATTGCGCAGGGCTGCTGCACCGTTTTGTAGGTAATCGAGGGCGAACGCATAGCTGCCCAGCGCGTTGGAAAGGGCGGTGCCACCGGCGGAAAAGTTTTTGCTATCGCTGAAATGCATGAATTGATGCGGAGCGGCGGCATAAGCACGGGTAAATTCTGCCAGCGTGGGCATATCGGTCATGGCGGGCAGTTTCGCCCAGTATTCGGCAGCCACGGCATCTTCCCCCACTTCGTGGGCGAGCCCGGCGGTGCGGCCATAGGCGATGGCGATGGAGCCTTCGGCTGCCGCGCCTTGCGCGCTGTCGGTATAGCGTTTCTGTTGTTCGTAGAGGGGGCGGATTTGTTCGGGGGTCATGATAGCCTCGGTGGAATCTTCTGCCTTCATAGCATGCGGTTCATGACAATGGTGTGAAACTTATTGTAGCCTGCCCGCCGCAATGGGCCAAAAAGGCGGTGGAATTAACGCAATTTTAGCTAATTCTTGGTATTCTGTTCAGAATTGGGTACAATCAGCGGAAACATAAGAGAAAATGCCGGATCTCCGGTGCTGTTCCGCACAAACGATGGGGTTGAATATGTCTGGTGGCCGCCTGCGCGCTGATCCGTTATTCCAGGGCTTGTCCCGCCCGCCCATGATTGCGGGCGTGAGCTACATGTATTTCGTCGTGAACGCCATGATCATCGCGGTCATGTTCATCCAGACCACCTCGTTCCTGTCGCTGCCGCTAGGGCTGGTGGTGCATGTATTCGGCTATTTGCTGTGCATGAAAGAGCCGCGCGCCGTCGAGCTGTGGATGTTGAAAATGAAATACGGATTCCGCAGCTGGAACCGCGCCTATTACCATCACACCAACTCGTACGACGTGTTCTAATGCTGCTGAAGCCGCTGAAACGCCGCCAGGTTTCCAAGGCCGCCTACGCCAAGCGCGAGGTGTCGGCGGCGGCGTTCATTCCGTATCAGCACCATTGGGACAAGGAAACGATCATCACCAAAGAGCGCGAGCTGTTGCAGGTGATCAAGATCGACGGGTTCAGTTTCGAAACCGCCGACGACGATGTCGTCGACATGAAAAAACTGGTGCGCAACTCGCTCTATAAATCCATGGCCGAGGGCACGTTTGCGCTGTGGTTCCATACCATTCGCCGCCGCCAGAGCGCCTACCCCGAAGGCGTGCAGCCCCCCGGCTTCGCCAAACAGCTCGACGATACATGGCGCCACAAACATCACACCAAATCGAGCTACGTGAACGAGCTCTATGTGACGGTGGTGCGCAAGAAAGACACCAAGGGTGCGGCAAAAATCGAAAACCTGTTCCAGAAATTCGAGCAGAAAACCAATAAAGACGCCGATTCGATCCAGCTGCGCGAAATGCACAAGGAGCTGAAGGAAGCGGTCTACCGTGTGCTCGCGACTTTCAAGGATTATGGCGCGCGCACGCTCACCACCAAAATGACCGAATTCGGTCCGGTATCCGAGCCGCTGGAATTCCTCGGCAAGCTGGTGAACGCGGGCGACAGCCAGCATATGCTGCTGCCCACGGTCGATATCGACCGCTATTTGCCAGTGAACCGGCTGTATTTCGGCCAGCGCGCCATTGAGATTCGCACGCCGACCGGCACCAAATATGCCGGCATCATCAGCATCAAGGAATACTCGCCGCATACCGCCGCGGGCATCATGGACGCGTTTTTGCAGCTGCCGTTCGAGTTTGTGATTTCGCAATCCTACCAGTTTGAAAACCGCCAAAGCAATATCGGCTCCATGCAGTTGCAGCAGCGCCGCATGCAGCAGGCGAACGACGTGGCCGTCAGCCAGGTGCGCGAGATCAACGAGGCGCTCGATCTTTCGATGTCGGGTCATATCGCCTTCGGCCACCACCACATGACCGTGCTGTGCTACGAGGATACGCTGCCCGCACTCGAGAATGTGTTGTCGATGGTGATTGCGGAGATGGTGAATGTCGGCATCAACCCGGTGCGCGAGAAGCTGGTGCTCGAGCAATGTTTTTGGGCGCAGCTGCCGGCAAATTTCGAATTCATCGGCCGCAAGGCGAAGATCAATACGCTGAACATTGCGGGCTTTGCCGCCATGCATAACTACCCCGTGGGCCGCGTGGCGGGAAACCATTGGGGCAATGCGGTGACGGTGTTCGACACCACCTCGGGCACGCCGTTTTTCTTTAACTTCCATGCGCGCGATGTGGGCCACACCACCATTATCGGCCCCACAGGGGCCGGTAAAACGGTGCTGATGAATTTCCTGTGCGCGCAGGCGCAGAAATTCAATTGCCGCATGTTCATGTTCGACAAAGACCGCGGTGCCGAGATTTTTGTGCGCGCCATCGGCGGCAAATATTCCAACATCGACCCCGGGCGAGCCTGCTATTTCAACCCGCTGCAGCTCGACGACACGATGGAAAACCGAGCCTTCATCAGCGAATGGCTTTCCGCGCTGATTACGGCGAGCGGCGAGATGACCAGCGCCGAAGATCTGGAGATCATCAACCGCGCGATCGATGGTAACTACAAGCTGGCTAAGGATGACCGGGTGTTGCGCAATATCGCGCCGTTCTTCGGGCTGGAAGGGCCGGGCAGCATTGCCTCGCGCCTGAAGCAATGGCATTCGGGCGGGCGCTACAGCCAGATTTTCGACAACGTAAAAGATATTGTCGATTTCAGCAGCGATACCGTGTTCGGTTTCGAGATGGGCGATGTGCTTGCCAATAAATCTACGCTGATTCCGGTACTGCTTTATTTATTCCACCGCATCCAGCTATCGCTCGACGGAACGCCGACCATGATTATCCTCGACGAGGCATGGGCACTGATCGACAACAAAGTGTTCGCCGGGAAAATTAAAGATTGGTTGAAGACGCTGCGGAAACTTAACGGCATGGTCGTATTCGCCACCCAATCGGTGGAAGACGCCGTGAATTCCGGTATTTCCGACACGCTGATCCAGCAGACGGCGACGCAGATTTTCCTTCCCAACCCGAAAGCGACCGACCCTTACCGGAAAGCATTCATGCTGAGCGAGCGCGAATTCAATTTGCTGAAAAATACCGATCCCGGCTCGCGTTATTTCCTGGTGAAGCAGGGCAAGGACGTGGTGGTCGCGCGCATCGACCTGTCGGGCATGGACAATCTGGTGCATGTGCTTTCCGCCCGTGCGGAAACCGTGACGCTGCTCGACGAAATCCGTGCCCAGGTGGGCGACGACCCGGAAGACTGGCTGCCCATTTTTACCACGAGGGTGCAAAAACTGTGAAGCGCGCTTTGGGCATTTTCGTGGTGGTACTGGCGGCGGCAGCCGCCTTTGGCACGTTTATGCCCGAAGCTTTCGCGCAAACCACCACCCCGGCCACTACCACCCCGGTCAGCACCTGTTCGCAATATGCCGGCGTTACCAACCGGGTGGTGATGTGCGTGCGCGAATCGCTCGATAGCGTGGCTGAAAAGTTTTTCGATGGGTTCTATCCTCTGGTGCGGCAGGCGATTACAGGGTTCCTGACGCTCGGGGTCATTATCTACGGCATCATGGCGGCCTACGGCATGCTGGAAAAAATCAGCCGCGATTTATTCATGCTCGCGATTAAGCTGTCGATGATCACGTTTTTTGTCGTCAACGTGAACCTCATGTACGATGCGCTCATCGGCATGATGGATGAAATGGCCACCGTGGTGGTGGCCTACACGCCCGGCAACGGTACGGTCAACGATGGCTCGGGCGAGCAGGAAGTCACCTGCCTTACGCGCATGGTTGAGGCTTCTGCCGATGCCGACGCGGGTTACAGCGCCCCATGGCTGGGCATGGATTGCCTGATCGATTCGGTGATCGGTATCCACATTCCTACCTCTGCCAGCAATATTACCCTGAGCAGCGGCATGGGGAAAGAATACTGGAACAATAACCTCGAAGGCAAAGGCATGTCGCGCGGGCTTATCAGCGTGTTTTTCTCCAGCATGAGCACGTCGATCATCGGCATCATCATCGCCATCATCGGGTTCATTTTTATCTATAGCCTGATGTTCCTTATTGCAAAGGCGTTGTTCAGCTACATCATGGGCTATATCGGCATCGTTTTTATGATGATTTTTGCGCCGCTGTTCATTCCGCTCGCCCTGTTTCGTAAAACCAAGGAATATTTCGATAAATGGCTGAAACTCACCGTGTCGTTTGCCCTGCAGCCGGTGCTGATTTTATTGTTTGTTACCTTCTCCATCACGGCGGTCGACCTTGCCGTGTTCTCGGGCGATTATTCGATCATGTATCGCCTGGCGGGCGATGCTTCGCGCCAGCAGGGTTTCAGCCTGCCGAAATATTTGCACGATAACGGAATCATCAATAAAAATTCGATGACGCTGGCGCAAATTCGAACCCCCGGCGCCACGCCCGATGAGTTTACGATTGAAAAAGGCACCTACCTGAATAACGACGTGAATATTGACTGCTCGAAGAAGGCTATGGAAAATAGCGCTGCCCGCGCCGAGTTCTGTAAACAATTTTATGCCATCAAGATGTGGAAAGACCAGATCGACTGGGACAAAGCCGCCCAATTGCGGCAACCCGCCGTTACGGTCGATAGTAGCGCTACCACCACAACTACCTCCACCCCCGCGACGAGCTCCGCTATTGGCAATGCGTCGAGCGCTGAAGGAAAACAGCTGATCCGCGAACTGATTACCGCCACCATTTTTGCAACCATTGTGGTGTTCGTGATGAACGGACTACTGAATATCGTGCCGGTCATTGCCAACGGCCTGATCGGTGAAGAAATGCAGTCGCCAAGCCTGTTTGCAGAAGTAAGCCGCAGCGCCGGGGGCATTCGTGGGCCGGGCTCAGCCATCAGCAGCATGATCCGGCGAGGTCGATGATGGTGCGCACGCTATTCGCATTCCCCCATCGCTTCGCCATTCTCGCGGCGGCACTGGTGCTGTTGCTTACGGTGCCGATCTACCAGAAGGGCGGCGAAAGCCCGGCGCAGCTTCCGGCCGCGACGACCGCACCCACCGGCAGCCCGGCCAATGCCAGCACCGAAACCGTCGACGAAAATGGCAACCGGGTGACATGCAGCAGCCTGCCCGGGGCGCAAAACGGCGTGTTGCTCACGCGCATTATTCCCTGCCTGCTTTATACCATTGAGCACAGCACCGAGCGGTTCAGCGCAGCGATGATCGAGTGGCTGATGCCCGTGATCTGGTCGTTTATCACGCTGGTGATCGTTATTTTCGGCCTGAAAGTACTGCAGGGCGAGGGCCAATTGCAGGCGCAGACGCTGGTGCTGCTTATCAAGCTCGGTTTCGTCCTCACCGTCCTGCAGCTGATTCCCGGCACGCTTGTCCCGCTATCGTATGGCATTCTCGAAGAGGGGCAGATGGTGGTGGCTGGCACCCTCGATGGCGCGTCCGATAACATCAAGTGCGACATGAGCCGCTATGGCGGTTCAGGCACCTCGGCGCTGTGGGCGCATATGGACTGCCTGCTTGGCAAGCTCTACGGCTTCACCACCGGCACCGATAGCGCCACCGGCGAGAGCCGCCCCAATATGCTCATGGCCAGCAGCATCTTTGGGTTGCTGGGAGGATTTTTCTTTGGTGGCAGCTTCGGGGTGGCGTTGTTTTTTGTCTGTGTGGGCGTGTTGTGGTCGTTGTTCCGGCTTGTCATGCGTGTGGTGATGGCCTTCCTGAACGCCTACCTGATCGTCTCGTTGCATATGATTATCGCGCCGCTGTTCTTGCCGCTGGTTTTGTTGCGCGTGACCAGCAATTATTTCGAGAAATGGTGGAGCGCGATCCTTGCCGCGTTCCTCATGCCGGTACTCATCACCTCGTATGTGATGGTGGCCCTGCAACTCTACGACAAACTCCTGTTCTCCGACGATTCGCTGCTGAACAAAATGCTTAGCAACAACCTGATTGCCGAGGCGCAGGCTTTGCCCAAGAAAGCCTGCAACTTTGAAATGACGAACGATCCCAAGGATCGCAGCACTTGGCTTGGCAAGGACGAAGCCGAGATTTACAAAAACCCGTTCATGAAAAATTTTGTGAATCCGTTGCTCAGCGGCGGCAACGATTTGTGCGCGGGGCTTTACAAGACCAACCTCGACCTGCAGCGCCTGCAGGGCGACGATGCCGCCTTCGCGTCAAAGAAGAAAGCGTTCACCGAACTGTTTATGGATGCGGTGAAGCTCTTGTTCATGGCGTGGCTGATTGATGCGGGCTTCAGCAGTCTGATCGCCGCCATCCGGCCCATGATCGGTTCCGGCTCGGTGGTAGCCTCGCTCGATATGACCACACCCGCTGAGCAGCGCTTCAATATGGGGATGAACAGCGCTCGTAGCCGCTTTCAAAGCGCGTTTGCAGGTACTGAGGATGGGAACACAGGCACCGCCAGTGGAACCGAATTCTTGCGGCGTATTCCCGGCGCGACGAAAAATGCCGCAAATGGATTCTTATCAGGAATTTCGAGAGACAGATGATGACGATGCAATGGAACCGATGGAATCGTGGGATCATGCTGGGACTGGTGGCAATCGTGCTGCTGGGCGCAGGCGCCCACGCGCAAACGACGCCGGCTGCCACCAGCACGGTATGCACCCCGCCCGATAGTGAGCAATGCACTAGCTTTGGTTCGCGCAAGGAACTGTTCGACCAGGAAGTGCTGCGCGACGAGGACGGCAACCTTAAACAGGGCCTGCTCAGCGAAATTTATCTCTATGTGACCGATATCGTGCAGGATTCAACGCAACGGCTCTACGAATCTTTCATCGACAATACCGCCTACCGCGCCGCCGTGGGCGGGGCAATGACGCTGATGATCATCATTTTCGGTGTCGGGTTCATGATCGGCATCATCCAGCCAAGTTTCGGCCAGGCACTGGTGCGGTTGCTGAAATTCGCGTTCGTGGCGGCCATGATTTCGCCCACCGGCTGGGCGTTTTTCTCGAGCGGCGATAATGGCGGCATCGGTATCGCCCAGTTCTTCAACGAAGGCACCGACGAGGTAGTGGTCGGGGTTACGAAAATTGCCACCGGCGTGCAATCACTGCCGGCAGATGCCACGCCCTTCTACCAGCTCGACAAGCTGGCCGAATTCATCATCCAGCCGGACACCATTATTGCGCTCCTGGGTTTCAGCTTCAGCGGCGGGCCGTATGCGTTGGCGATTTCCGGCCTTATGATCATTTCGACCATCTATTTCATTAAGATGCTGATTAAAGCGCTGCAGACCTACGCGATTTCCTACGTTGCGCGCGCGCTGCTGCTCGGCGTTGCACCCATTTTCGTGGTATTCCTGTTGTTCGACCGCACCAAACAACTTTTCATGTCGTGGCTGAATGCGCTGCTGGTGCTATCGCTTAAGCCTATTCTGCTGTTCACCTTCCTATCCTTCTTCATGGTCATGGTGGAAAGCGCTACGAAAGACATGTTGAACACGGAACTCTGCTGGACGGAATATACCAACGTTGAAGGCAGCACGAATAAGCAGGCATTCTGGCGGCCGGTTGATCCCAAGACCTGCCAGCCCATCACTAGCACCATGGATTGGAACGGCGCTCTGCAATGCCTGATTTCCGGCAGCAATGACTGCCCCGAATTCCCCATGAATATTGTCGATGTGCTGACCTTCCTGCTGCTCATTTACCTTGCTGAGCGCTTCGCCGGCGTGGTGGACCGCCTTGCCAACGA
The DNA here is from genome assembly GCA_044341105.1 of Rickettsiales bacterium. Lineage (GTDB taxonomy): Bacteria > Pseudomonadota > Alphaproteobacteria > Rickettsiales > UBA3002 > QFOX01. The sequence continues at coordinate 10,277 of JBIISI010000029.1, forward strand.
ACTGGGCAACGCCTACATCGCACTTGACCCGGGCCAGCGCTTCCAGCAAGTAATGGAAACGGGTAAAGGCGGCCAGGTCGAGGGTGCGAATCAGAACCGCACGGTAACGCCGGGGCAAAAACCAAAAGGATAAGGCATGACGACAAAAAATCTCTTCCTTGTAGCCATGCTGGCGCTCGCCGTTGCGGCCTGTGTATCGGAGAAGGTTGACCCGTTGAAAAGCCCATGTGTTGGGGTAGACGAAAGCCCCTGCGGCCCTAAGCGCTCTCCGCTTTACAACGTCTAGGGCGCGCGTTGCGGGCGGGGCTCATCTAAGCGAGTGCAAATGCATGTAAACGCGCACGAAGCGCGTAACTAAATGCTACGGCCTTTGTTCGGCGGTGGGGGCGGCGGCAGCAAATCCTTGCGACGCTTTTCTTCGTCGCTGCCCGGGGCTTCCACCTTGCTTGCTTTCCCATACATGTTTTTCATGACTTTCTGCTGACCGGCAGCCATGGCCTGCAACCCGGATCTGCCTACCACCACCGGCGCACCGGCAAGGCCCTGCGTGTTCGTAGCCGCTTTTATGGCGCGCTGCATGTCGGCGTTCACCAATTGCTGCATGCGGTTCAGGTTGCTGGGGTGGTGCTCGTCGTGATGCTCGTCATGGTGTGTGGCAAGCGAGCGCATGGCGGCGTTGCGTTGCATGAGGGCTGCATTGCGTTGGGCGGCGGTGAGGTTCGCCTGCGCAAGCGCGGTCACGCTACTGCTGCTGCGCAGTTGCTGTTGCACGCGCGCCTGCCGCAGGGCTTGCTGCCCACGCCCGCTGCCGCTGCGGCTAGGCGTGGTGGCGCTGTTGCCCTGGCTCGCGCTTTGTGCCGTGCCGGTGGCTTGCTGGGCGCGGTTGGCGGCCAACTGGCTTTGAATGCGGTTGGCCTGCGCCTGCGCGGCGGCGTCCTGCGCGCGCACCATGTCTTCGCTGATTTTGCCGACGGCGTTGCGGTTGCTGCCGTCGGTGGTGGTCTGGGCGGCAAGGCCGGCAATCGGCGCGGCGCTCATGTAAGTGCCGCCGCCAATATCCTTGTCGCGCGAGTGGCCGACCTGCGCGCCCGGGCCACTGATGCTTTTCACCTGCATCACCGCGTCGATGCCCGCGCGCACGCGGGTCATCAGGTCGCCGAAGCTGGTGCCGGGTTTGGGGCGAAAATGGGCGAGGGCGGAAAGCTGCGCGCCCAGCCGGTCGGCCATGGCGTGGTTGCGTGCGCCAAGCGCCAGCCGGTGCGCTTCGGTTTTGGCCATGAAGGCCAGCTGGCCGAACGCCTGCGTGGCCGCCATGACGGAGCGATCCTGCACAATGGCGGGGTCGAGGGTGCGGGCCCAGGCCAGCAGCGCGCGATAGGTATCGCCCACACTGGTGAGGCTGCCAAGGATGCTCACGCCGTCTTCGGGGCGGATATTCAGCCCGTCGAGCGCCTGCTTGTCGCCGAACTTAAGTTTCAGCTTGTCGAGGATGTCGCGGGCGAGCTGCACGGCGCGCTCGCGCTGCGAGGCGTCCATGCCGCCGACGGATTGCAGCGCCTGCGCGTTGGTGTCGAGCATGTGCTCGCCGATGAAATCGAGGTCTTCGATCGTGGTGGCGGCTTGTGCGTCGAAGCGGTTTTGCAGCGCTTCGCGCTCGCCTTCCAGGTTGGCAAGGTCGGCTTCCAGCATTGCCACATCATTGCCCTCGCCATTGCAGATCAAATGCGGGGGGCTGGCGGGCAGGTGCCAGTTGCCGTAGTGTGAAAGGAAATTCCAACCCGAGCGGCGCTGCCGCTTCAGGATTTCTTCCCACAGATATTGCGCGCCTGCGCCATCGGGTGCCGCCGCGCGGTCGAGGTCGATGAACGGTTGCGACGGGTCGTGGTTTTTCACGATCCCGGCAAATTTCATGTTGTTGGTGAGGGCATCGCCCACATAGGCGGCAATCTCGCGCAGGCTTTTCTCCGCATCGCCGGTGCTCACGCCCTCGGGCGTGTTGGCGTAGTACAGCTGCATCAGCGCGTTGCGCACGGCGGCGATATTGTCGCGCAGGTTACGCCAAAGGCGGGTGTCGTACTGCTCGTCGTCGGGGAAATCGAGATGGTCGCTGCGGGCATGGTCGGAAAGCACGGCGTCGAAGGCCGGGTAATTGGTGAGCGAGAAATTGATATCGACCGACGGATCGCGCACCAGATCCAGCACGGGCCGCCAGCCGGGCGCGTTGGCAATGGCGTAGCGGCCAATGCCGCTCACTTCGTAGAGCTTGCAATCGCCTTGTTGCTGCCCGGCCTCGGCCTGCGCGGCGCCCAGCGCATCCTGCGCCTGCGCCACGGCGGCATCGAGCGCGCTGGCGTCGGCCATCAGGCCGTCGAGGTCATGCGGATGATCGTGTGTGTCGCCGCTCATGCGGCCTCCTCACTCTTATGCGGCCTGTTCCTGCTGCGCGGCGCCGAGGGCGTAGACGCACAGATCTTCGAACGAGACATTGTTTTCCTGGCTGATCTTGAACAGCTTCTCGAAACTGTCCATCACGTCTTGCGGAATGTTGCCGCCGCGCTCGCTGGAAAGCCACCAGCTTTGGAATTGCAGCGGGTGCTTTTTCGGGTTCGGCTCGCCGATATAGACATGGAACGGGTGTTTCACGCCGTTAAAGTCGCAGGGGACGGTAAAACGTTTCATCGGTGGCTCCGCGCGGGGTTTTCCTGAGCTTATACTATAACGCCCAATTGTTACAAATTCATGACAATGCCACCAGCTATCGCCAGAATTTTTTGCTGGCAACGCACGGGGTGATGCAGAAAAATCAATGAATTAGCAGTTGCCGCTGAAGGCTTTGCGTTTGCCGAAGGCGAAATTCTCGGCGTAGGCCTTGCCGCCAACCTGTGCCACTTTCGGCTCGCGCAGCTCGTAGACGATGCCGCGCGCTTCGGCGTAGGCGATAGCGTCTTCGCGGGTTTCGAACTTGAGTTGCAGTTGTTGCGGAATGGTTTCCGACATGGTCGTCCACCCCATCAGCGCGTCGGGCTTCATGGGCAGCGAACGCGGGAATTCGAGCAGCCAGATTTTGGTTTTGGCTTTGCCCGATTGCATGGCGTTTTTTGTCGGCTGGTAAATAATCGCTTTGGTCATGGGCGGCCTTATAGCGCTTCCATTGGGCGAGGTCAAAACCGTTCTTCACGATTTTTATGGGTGGGGATGGCCTGCCTGTAAAACCACGCGTCATCCCGGGTTCATCCCGGGATAACGCGTGTGGCTAGTTTTTTGGTTTCTTTGCCGCGGGCTTTTGGGCGGCCGGTTTCTTGGCGGCCGCTTTTTTCGGCGCGGCTTTTTTGGCGGTGGATTTTTTGCCACCCACAGCCCCCAGCAAGGGCAGCGCCTCTTCCAGCGTGAAGCTTTCGGGATCGCTGCCTTTGGGCAGGGTCACGTTCTTTTTGCCGAACTTGATGTACGGCCCGTAGCGCCCTTTCAGGATCACGATTTTTTCGCCGGAATCCGGGTGGTTGCCAAGTTCTTTCAGCGGGGCGGGGGCGCCGCCTTTGCCGTTTTTCTTTTTCTCGGCGGCTTCGGCGATCAGCGTTACCGCGCGGTTCATGCCCACGGTCAGCACATCGTCGCCGGGTTGCAGGTTGGTGTAGCCTTTCTGGTAGAACAGATACGGCCCGAAACGACCGATGCTGGCGGTAATCATGTCGCCGGTTTCGGGGTGCGGCCCGATCTCGCGCGGCAGCGACAGCAGCGCCAGCGCTTTTTCCAGATCGACGCTGGCGGGCAGGGTGCCTTTGGGCAGGCCGGTGCGCTTGGGTTTGGCCGTTTCGCCCAGCTGCACATACACACCATACGGCCCTTTGCGCAGCGAGACGACTTCGCCGCTGGCGGGGTCATTGCCGAGGGTTTTGGGGAATTCGACCGCGCCTTCTTCACCACTGCCTTCGCCGCTCGCGGATTCACCGGCCACGAGCTGGCGGGTGTAGTTGCAATCGGGGTAGTTGGTGCAGCCAAGGAAACTGCCGAATTTGCCGGTTTTCAGGTGCAGTTTGCCGGTGCTGCATTGCGGGCAGACGCGCGCTTTCGCCGCCGCTTCGCCCACGCCAAAAATGAACGGCTCGAGCATCTGGTCGACCTTCTCCAGCACCTCGGTGATGGTAAGTTTTTTGCTTTCTTCGATGCGGGCATAAAAATCCGTCCAGAAGGCGCGCAATTCTTCTTTCCACTCGCGCTCGCCATCGGCCACGCGGTCGAGGTTTTCCTCGAGCGAGGCGGTGAAATCGTATTCCACGTATTTGTCGAAGAACGACACGAGGAACGCGGTGACGATGCGGCCCAGCGGCGCGGCGATGAAACGGCGCTTGTCGAGCACCACATAGCCGCGGTCGATCAGCACCGAGATAATGCTGGCATAGGTGCTGGGGCGGCCAATGCCTAGTTCCTCGAGGCGCTTGACCAGCGAGGCTTCCGAATAGCGCGGCGGCGGCTGGGTGAAATGCTGGGCGGCGGCGATGTCTTCGGTTTTCACCGCTTCGCCAACGATCAGCGCTGGCAGGCGCTGCGAGGTCGCTTCGTCGTCGTCTTTGTCTTCCTGTTTCTTTTCGTCGTCTTCCAGCTGCTCCTGATACACGCTCAGGAAGCCATCGAATTTCAGCACCGAGCCGTTGGCGCGCAGCAGGTGCTTGTGGTTGGTGTCGGCCAGCTCCATCGCCACCTGGTCGTAGACGGCCATTTCCATCTGGCTTGCCATCATGCGCTTCCAGATGAGGTCGTAGAGCTTCGCGAATTCCGAATCCGGCGCGTGGCCGATATCGCTCGCGCGCTTGAGCAGGTCGGTGGGGCGAATGGCTTCGTGCGCTTCCTGCGCATTTTTGGCTTTGGCCTTGAACTGGCGCGGGCTGGCGGGCACATAATTCGGCCCGTATTCGCGCCCGATAAGGCCGCGCGCCTGCTGGATGGCTTCCTCACTCACCGTCACGCCGTCGGTACGCATGTAGGTGATGAGGCCTTCCTCATACAGCTTCTGCGCCACCTGCATGGTGCGTTTCGCGCCATAGCCCAGCTTGCGCGAGGCTTCCATTTGCAGGGTGGAGGTGGAAAACGGCGCATACGGCATGCGGCGCGTGGTTTTGGGGGTAATGCTCTGCACGCGGAAGGCGGCGCTTTTCAGGGCGGCTTCCACCTGTTTCGCCGCCGTTTCGGTAGTGAGTGAGAATTTCTCGAGTTTGGTGTTGTCGAATTCAACCAACTTGGCGCGGAAGCTTTGCTTGCTGGCAGCGCCGAGGGTTACGGCCACGTCCCAGTATTCTTTCGACTGGAAGATTTCGATCTCGGCTTCGCGCTCGCAGATCAGGCGCAGCGCCACCGATTGCACGCGCCCCGCCGAGCGCGAGCCCGGCAGTTTGCGCCACAGCACCGGCGACAGGGTGAAGCCTACGAGGTAGTCGAGCGCGCGGCGCGCCTGCTGGGCGTTTACCAGATCCATGTCGATATCGCGCGGGTTTTCAATCGCGTGGGTCACGGCTTTTTTGGTGATTTCGTGGAACACAATGCGCTTCACGCCGATATCTTTCGGCAGTTTTTTGCTTTCTTTCAGTGCTTCCAGCACGTGCCACGAAATGGCTTCCCCCTCGCGGTCCGGGTCAGTCGCGAGGTAGAGCATGTCGGCCCCCTTCACGGCGCTGGCGATGGCGCTGATCTGTTTTTTGCTGTCGGTATCGACTTCGTAATGCATGGCGAAATCATTGTCGGGCTCGACCGAGCCGTCTTTGCTTGGCAGGTCGCGCACATGGCCGTAGCTGGCCAGCACGGTAAAATCCGAACCCAGGTATTTATTGATGGTTTTCGCCTTGGCAGGCGATTCGACAACGACAACGGCGTGGCTCATATTATTCCATTTCCATTCTCAGGCTGACTTTGGCGCCGGGGTGGCGTTGTAGTCGTCCTGCTAGCTCAAGTTCAAGTAAAACCGCCATCAGCAAATGCGGCGTGGTGCCGGTGGTGGCCAAAATATCTTCCAGCAAGGTGGGGCTTGCACCCAGCGCCTGCGTGATTTCGGTGCGTGCCTCGCCCAGCATATCCTCACCCAGATTGGGCGGTGGCGGCTCGCCAAAGCCGCTTTCGGCCTCGGCCAGTGGCAGGTTGCTGCCCATGGGGGCAAGGTTGGTCAAAATATCGGCAGCCGATTCCAGCATGTGTGCGCCCTGTTTAATAAGGCCGTTGGTGCCGGCGCAGCGCGGATCCATGGGGCTGCCGGGCACCGCGAACACCTCGCGCCCGTAATCGAGCGCCACGTTCGCGGTAATCAGCGAGCCGGATTTCATGCTGGCCTCGATCACCGCCACTCCGCGGCTCATGCCCGCGATGATGCGGTTGCGCGCCGGGAATGAATGCGCGTGCGGCTTCATGCCAAAGGGCATTTCGGAAAGGATGGCCCCGGCTTCGGCGATTTCGGCAAACAATGCTTCGTTCTCGGGCGGGTAGATATTGTCGATGCCGCCGCCGATCACGGCGACCGTGCCGCTGGCCAGTGCGCCGCGATGGGCGTGGGCGTCGATCCCGCGGGCGAGGCCGGAGACGACAATGTAGCCGCTGGCTCCGAGATCACCTGCCAGCTTGCGGGCGAAGCCGCAGCCATTGGCGCTGGCGTTACGCGCGCCGACCATACCGACCAGCTTCTCGTGGGCGAACACGTGCGCATGGCCGCGCAGGGTGAGCAGCGGCGGCGCATCGGCAATCAGTTGCAGCAGGCGCGGGTATTCGGGCTGGCCATAGAGCAGCACCTGCGCACCGAATTTGGCGATGGCCGAAAACTCGCGTTCGGCTTCGGCTTTGGGCTGGATGCGGATGGGTTTTTTGCGCCCGCCACGCTGGCTGATGCCGGGGGCCATGTCGATGGCGTTGGCGACCGACCCGCAGAATTTCACGAGGTGGAAAAACGTCATCGGCCCGACATTTTCACTGCGGATCAGGCGCAATGCATCCACCGGGTCGGTACCGCGAAGCGATGGGTTGGGGATGAAGCTATGCATGCTTTTTCCCCATCATTTTCGGTTCAGTGCCAGCGCGCAGGCGCTTCATGTTCTCGCGGTGCCGCCAGATGCCGATAAGTGCGGCAAAACCAACGATTAGCGCGGTGTCACCGCCAAGGCGCAGCCATGCCACCAGCGCGATGCTGACCAGTGCCACGATCGAGGCAAGCGACACATAGCGCGTGAACATAAAAGTGAGTAGCCAGCTGCAGCAAAAGGCAATGCCGACCGGCCATGAAAGGGCGAATGCGCCGCCAAGCGCCGTGGCCACCCCTTTACCGCCCTTGCCGCGCAGGAAGGGGGTGTAGCAATGGCTGGCGAGCGCCACAAGCAGGGCCAGTGCAGCGAGCGGTGCGCCAGCATCGAACCATTGATAGGCGAGGATGACTGGCACCAGCCCCTTGGCCGCATCGAGCAGCAGGGTGAGGGCGGCCACCTTCTTATTGCCGGTGCGCAGCATGTTGGTGGCGCCGATATTGCCGGAGCCAATGCTGCGCGGGTCGGGCAGGCGGAACAGTTTCGCCAGCAGCACGCCAAACGGAATGCTGCCAATGGCGAAGCTGAAAAGCACGGTCAGGATGCAGTGGCTCACGTACATACGCGTACGAGCGTAGCGGTCGCCGTAAAAATTCAGCAAGCGGAATTTGTCACAAAATATTCACAAACGCTTTTTTGTTGTCTGCTAGGTTGTGGACAAATCTATTCAAGAAGGGAATGCAGCATGTCCGCATTTACAAAACTGATGATTCACGGAACGCATCGCCATGTAGAGTTGCAGGCGCATGCCAATCTTGGACTCTCAGAAATAAAACCGTGGGGTACAGGCGAACGATGGAAAGAGGAAGACGGGGATCGCTTTGAAGCAGAATTAGAGCGTATCGCGAGTGACCCCAAGTTGGTCGAAGCCGCAGTAGAACGTTTTGACGATGAAGTAACGCAACGCGCGATGGCTCAATCAGAGGAGAGGTACTCTGGGGTGCCGCTCAATACAATCGTGGAGCGCATTCGTGAGGAACGGATTAAATCCGCCAACGGCAAAGAAGTTTAATTAGCGCCCCATTCCATCCAGCACGCCTTGCAGAATATAACTCGCCGCCAGTTTATCGACCAGTTCGTCGCGGCATTTGCGGCTGAGGTCGGCTTCTTTTTCCATCATGCGCACCACGGCCTGCGTGTTTAGGCGCTCGTCCCACAGCAGCAGGGGCAGGGCGAAAAACTCCTGCAAATTGCGGGCGAAGGCGCGGGTGGCTTGCGCCCGTGGGCCGGGCGTGCCGTCCATTACGAGCGTAGCGGTTGGCCAAAATATTCAGCAAGTAGAATTTTATGCTGCGCTGCCACCAATTGTCACACCGTTGTCATAGAAAGGGTGCTAATATACGAAAGTAAAGCAAAGGAGTTGTTCGCTATGGCATCGTTAGAAACCGCGTATGAGGCGCTGGGTACATTGGAACGGCAGGCGGTTGCCCGCGCGGCTTGGCACAATCTTGATTTTGAACCGGCGAAATGCCGCATGAGCGCCGAAGAGCGTGATGCCTACACGAGCGAATGCGACCGTATCGCCCGTGACCCGGCGCTGTTGGCCGCGGTGCTAGACGAACAACAAAAAGCAAAAGAAGCTGGTCGCCGGCGCTAATGGGTGCGCCGTGAAGCGCCCAACCCATCCAGCACGCCCTGCAGAATATAACTCGCGGCCAGTTTATCGACCAGTTCGTCGCGGCGTTTGCGGCTGAGGTCGGCTTCTTTTTCCATCATGCGCACCACGGCCTGCGTGCTCAGGCGCTCGTCCCACAGCAGCAGGGGCAAGGCGAAAAACTCCTGCAAATTGCGGGCAAAGGCGCGCGTGGCTTGCGCCCGTGGGCCGGGCGTGCCGTCCATGTTAATCGGGTAGCCGATCACGATGCCGACCACGTCTTTGCCTTCCAGCATCGCCTCGAGTGCGGCTTTGTCGGCGCTCCATTTCTTGCGCATGATGGTGAGATCCGGGCTTGCAATCATGCGGCCCGCATCGCTCACCGCGATGCCGATGGTGGTGGTGCCCACATCGAGCGCAACCAGCCGCCCCGGTTTCAGGGCCGCGGCGAATTCGGGCAGGGTGGTGAAGGGCGGCGTGGTGCTCATGCAGGATGCAGTAGCAACTTTGTCATCCCCGCGAAAGCGGGAATGGCAAGGTAATGATTGATTTTTCAGGATGGAAGGCTACAACCCCCGCCATGAGCCTTACCGATGCAGACGTAAAAAAGATCGCCAAGCTGGCGCGCATTCGCCTCAGCGAGGCCGAGGTGCCGCACTATGCGGGTGAAATTAACGGTATCCTGAAATGGATCGAGCAGCTGTCGCAGGTGAACACCGAGGGTGTCGCGCCGCTGGCCAGCGTTTCCGAGCAGGCGCTGCCCTGGCGCGCCGACGTGGTGAGCGACGGCAACATTCAGGAAGCTGTGCTGAAGAACGCCCCCAACGCCAGCTATGGCTGCTTCGCCGTGCCGAAGGTTATTGAATAATGACGAGCCCCACCCACATGACGCTGGCCGAAGCGCGCGACGCGCTGAAGGCCAAAAAAATCTCGAGCATGGAGCTGACGCAGGCGCATATCGAGGCGATTGCCAAGCATAACGGTGCGCTGAACGCCTATGTGCATGTCACCCCCGACATTGCCCTGAAACAGGCAGCCAGCGCCGATGCAAAACTGGCCAACGGCGAAGCCGGGCTGCTCGAGGGCATTCCCGTCGGCATCAAAGACCTGTTCTGCACCAAGGGCGTGGAATCGCAGGCGGCGTCGAAAATCCTGAGTGGGTTCAAGCCCGAATACGAATCCACCGTAACGGAAAAATTATTTGCGCAGGGCGCAGTTATGCTGGGCAAGCTGAACATGGACGAATTCGCCATGGGCAGCGCCAACATCACCAGCACCTACGGCAACTGCATCAACCCCTGGAAGCGCAAAGACGCGCCGGAAAAACAACTGGTGCCCGGCGGCAGCTCGGGCGGGTCTTCCGCCGCCGTGGCTGCGCGGCTCGGTTTCATGGCGACCGGCACCGACACGGGCGGCTCGATTCGCCAGCCTGCTTCGTTCACCGGCATCGTCGGCATCAAGCCGACCTATGGCCGTGTGTCGCGTTGGGGTACCATCGCCTTCGCAAGCTCGCTCGACCAGGCCGGGCCCATGACCCGCACCGTGCGCGATGCGGCGATTTCGCTGGCCGCCATGAGCGGGCACGACGCAAAAGACTCCACCAGTGCCAACCTCGCCGTGCCGGATTTTGAGGCCGTGCTGGGCCAAGGCGTGCGCGGCCTGAGCGTCGGCATTCCGAAGGAATACCGCATGGACGGCACCAGCCCCGAGATTCTCGCGGCGTGGGACAAGGGCATCGAAATCCTCAAATCGGCAGGTGCCAGCATTGTCGAAGTGTCGCTGCCACACACGCAATACGCGCTGCCCACTTACTACATCATCGCGCCCGCCGAAGCCTCGAGCAACCTCGCGCGCTACGATGGCATCCGCTTCGGCCTGCGCGTGACCGACGAAGGCGATAGCCTCGACGACCTCTATGAGAAAACCCGTGCCGCCGGTTTCGGCGCCGAAGTGAAACGCCGCATCCTCATCGGCACCTATGTGCTGAGCGCGGGCTACTACGATGCCTACTACAAAAAAGCCCAGCGTGTGCGTGCCCTCATCGCGCAGGATTTCAAAAACGCGTTCGAGCAGTGCGATGTGCTGCTCGCCCCCACCGCGCCGTCGGATGCGTTCGCCATCGGCGAAAAACAGGAAGACCCGGTGGCCATGTACCTGAACGACGTCTTCACCATTCCGGCGTCGCTGGCGGGCTTGCCTGCCATGTCGCTGCCGATTGGGTTGAGCAAAGCGGGGCTGCCGCTCGGCATCCAGCTCATTGGCCGCAGTTTCGAGGAGGAAACCGTGCTGAAAACCGCCGAAGTGATCGAGCGCGAAGTGGGCTTCTTCTGCCCGGAGGGCTATTAATATGAGCACGCCGTATCGCATCAAAGGCCAGACCGGCGAGTGGGAAGTCGTGCT
>JBIISI010000030.1:0-21174 GCA_044341105.1 Rickettsiales bacterium
GGCCAAGGCTGGGTGCCTGGGCAATCAGGGTCGGGATGTCGGTGGTGCCGAACGTGTAATACAGGTACAGGATGGCAAGCAGGAACAGCACCGAACCGGCCAGCGTGTAGAGGAAGAATTTATACGCCGCGTAAATGCGGTTCTTGCCGCCCCAGATACCGATGATGAGGTACATCGGGATCAGCGATGCCTCGAAGAACAGGTAGAACAGCAGCAGGTCGAGCGAGGCGAAGGTGCCGATCACCAGCGCTTCCAGCACGAGGAACGCCGCCATGTATTCGGCCACACGGGTTTTCACCGATTCCCAGCTGCAGGCAATGCACACCGGCATGAGGAACGCCGTGAGCACAATGAGCCACAGCGAAATGCCATCGACCCCAACATGGTAGTTGATGTCATAGCCACGGAACCATGGGGTTTTCTCGGCGAACTGGAAATCCGCCACGCTGCCGTCGAACCCGGCGAGCAACGCCAGCGCCACAAGGAACGTAATCCCCGTGGTAATGAGCGCGCTCCAGCGGGCGACGCTGTCGCCATGCTCGGCATAGCGCCCACCGAAATAGGTCACCACCGCGCCCATGAGCGGCAGAAGAATTAATGTTGTGAGAAGATAGTCCATTCCTTACCCCAGCATCGCATACACCAGCCAGCTAATCAGGGCGACCACCCCAATCAGCATGGCGAATGCGTAATGATAGACATAGCCCGTCTGCACGGCGCTTGTGTGACGCGCGATCGCGCGGCTGATTGCTGCCGCCCCGTTCGGCCCCAGCGCATCAATGCCCTCGACATCGCCCTTCTGCCACAGCAGGCGGCCAATGACGAATGCCGGGCGCTTGAAGATCGCGTTGTACAGCTCGTCGACATACCATTTGTTCAACAGGAAGCGGTAGATACCGCTAAAGCCGGTCGCCAGCTTGGCCGGCAGGTCGGGCCGACGGATGTAGAACAAGTAGGAAAGCGCAATGCCGCAAAGCACGACAATGAGCGGCAGCACTGGCACGAAGCCTGGTACATGGTGCGCCCGCTCGAGCGTGTTGTTGGCTTCCAGCACCGTAATGGCGCTGCCCCAGAACGCATACTCGCCGTGATGCTGATGGCCATCGACCATGCCCCAGCTATAGTAGCCGAGCGCACCGACGAACAGCGCCCCCGCCACCAGCGGCAGCAATGGCAGCAGCATGATCTTCGGTGACTCATGCACATGTTCCATGGTGTGGTGATCGGCGCGCGGTTTGCCGTGGAAGGTCATGAACAGCAGGCGCCAGCTATAGAACGCCGTCATGCCCGCCGCGGCGAGGCCGATCCAGTAAGCCGCATAGCCCTGCGTGGTGCCGGCGGCATAGGCAGCTTCCAAAATCATATCCTTCGAGAAAAATCCCGCGAACCACGGAATGCCCGCCAGCGCCAGCGAACCGATCCACATGAAGGCGTAGGTATAGGGAATTTTCTTCCAGATACCGCCCATTTTTCGCATGTCCTGCTCGCCACTCATGGCGTGGATCACCGAACCGGCGCAGAGGAACAGCAATGCCTTGAAAAAGCCGTGGGTGAACAAATGGAACACCCCTGCCCCATAGGCCGACACGCCGCAGGCGAAAAACATATAGCCCAGTTGCGAGCAGGTGGAATACGCGATCACGCGCTTGATGTCGTTCTGCACAAGGCCCACCGAAGCGGCGAAAATGGCGGTGATCGCCCCCACATAGGTCACGACCATGAGCGCGGTGGGCGCAAGCTCAAACAGCGCCGACATGCGCGCCAGCATGAACACGCCCGCCGTCACCATCGTCGCGGCGTGGATGAGCGCGGAAACGGGCGTCGGCCCTTCCATCGCATCGGGCAGCCAGGTGTGCAGCAGGAATTGGGCGGATTTGCCCATCGCCCCCATGAACAACAGCAGGCAGATCGTATCGAGTACCGGGAATTCGATGCCGAGAATCAGCCAGCTGGCTTCCGGCGTGTCGGCGTGGAACGCCGCCGCGGCCGGGAAGATTTTGGCGAATTCAACCGTGCCGAACGTGAAGAACAAGGCGGCAATGCCCAGCGCAAAGCCGAAATCGCCCACGCGGTTCACGATGAAGGCTTTCATGGCAGCAGCACAGGCCGTTTCTTTTTTGAACCAGAACCCGATCAGCAGATAGCTGCACAGCCCCACCCCTTCCCAGCCGAAGAAAAGCTGGATGAGGTTGTCGGCCGTGACCAGCATCAGCATGGAGAAGGTGAACAATGACAGATACGCCATGAAGCGCGGTTTATGCTCGTCGTGGCTCATGTAGCCGACGGAATAGATGTGCACGATCGACGCGACCCACGTCACCAGCACCAGCATGACCGAGGTCAGCGCATCGACCTTGAGCGACCAGTTCATGGCGAAATCGCCGGAAGCGATCCACGGGCTCAGCACCACATTGGCTTCGCCATGCCCGAGCCCCACGCGGGCAAAAATGATGGTGGCAAACAGCGCCGAGATCACCATGGGAATGCAGGTGAGCAGTTGCGCCTGCGTGTCGTGCAGCTTGCGCACGAACAGGCCGGTGCTCACTGCCCCGAACAGCGGCAGGAAGATGGTCAGGAAAATCAGTTCGTGCAGTGCCATACTTAGCCCTTCAGCGCAGAAATATCGTCAACGTCAATAGTGCCGCGGCTGCGGAAATACACCACCAGAATGGCAAGGCCGATGGCGGCCTCGGCGGCGGCTACCGTCAGCACCAGCAGGGTGAATACCTGCCCGGTCAAATCACCGAGTTGCACGGAAAACGCCACAAAATTGATATTCACCGACAGCAGCATGAGTTCGATACTCATGAGGATGGTGATGATGTTTTTGCGGTTCAGGAAAATACCGCAAATGCCGGTCACGAACAGCAGCGCCGCAAGCAGCACGTAATGCCCGATGGTGATGGAGCCGAAAATTGCCTCTTCCATGATTAACCCTCAATCCCCTGGCCCGGGGCCACTTTCACGATTTCCAGCGTATTCGCCTTGGTACGCGCGTTCTGCTCCGCAATTTTCTGGCGGCGCACGCCGGGGCGATGGCGCAACGTCAGCACGATCGCGCCGATCATCGCCACCAGCAGCACCAGCCCGGAAAGCTGGAACAGCAGCAGGTAATGCGTGTACAGCACGCGGCCGATGGCGACAGCATTGCTTACCTGTGCAGCAGGCGGAATAGCGAGCACCGGCGGGGCCGTGGGTGCCGGGGTGAGCAGCGATTGGTAGAGCAGCGCGCTCAGCTCAATGAACAGGAACGCCGCAAAAAACACCCCGAGTGGCAGATATTTGATGAACCCGGCACGGAATTTCTCGAAATTGATGTTGAGCATCATCACCACGAACAGGAACAGCACCGCGACCGCGCCAACATACACAATCACCAGCGTCATAGCGATATATTCGGCGCCGAGCAGCACAAACAGCCCGGCCGCGTTGAAAAACGCAAGGATGAGGAAGAACACGGAATGCACCGGGTTTTTCGACGAAATCACCGCCACGGCCGAAAGCATCAGCACCACGGCAAACACATAAAACATGATCGTAGGCACGTCGAACATTAGCGATACTCCGCGTCTTTGGCGAGGTTGGCGGCGATGGCCGTTTCCCAGCGCTCGCCGTTGCTCAGCAGCTTGGCCTTGTCGTAGAACAGCTCCTCGCGCGTTTCGGCGGCATACTCGAAATTCGGCCCCTCGACGATCGCATCCACCGGACAGGCTTCCTGGCAGAAGCCGCAATAGATGCATTTGGTCATGTCGATATCGTAGCGCGTGGTGCGGCGCGAACCGTCGGCGCGCTCCTCGGCTTCAATCGTAATGGCCTGCGCCGGGCAGATCGCTTCGCACAGTTTGCAGGCAATGCAGCGCTCTTCGCCGTTTGCATAGCGGCGCAGCGCATGCTCACCACGGAAACGCGGGCTGAGCGGGCCTTTTTCATACGGGTAGTTGACCGTCACCGGCTTGCGGAAAAACGCGTATTTCAGCGTCAACGCCATGCCGGCGACAAGCTCGACCAGCAGGAAAGAACGGATCGTATCGCGAATCGCCATGTTATTCTCCTTCTTCCGGCGCGGCGGGGGCAGCCACCGGTGCCTGCTCATGCGCCATCGGCTGCGGCATGAATTCGGGGTCGAACGCCACCAGATACCCGGCGGTCAGCACTACCCACAGCAGCGACAGCGGCAAGAAAATTTTCCAGCCAAGGCGCATTAACTGGTCGTAGCGGTAGCGCGGGAAGGTCGCGCGGGCCCAAATGAACACATACAGCAGCAGGAACACTTTCAGCGCGAACCAGAACCCGGTCGGCACCCATGCCAGCCAGTCGGCCTCGAACGGGGCATGCCAGCCGCCGAGGAACAGTGTCGCCGTCATGGCCGAAATGAGGATCATGTTCGCGTATTCACCAAGGAAGAACAGCGCGAAGCTCATCGAGCTGTATTCCACGTTGTAGCCCGCCACCAGTTCGCCCTCGGCCTCCGGAAGGTCAAACGGCAGGCGGTTGGTTTCCGCCAGGCCCGAAATGAAGAACACGATAAACATGGGGAACAGGCCCGAGAACGCATACCAGTGGCCAATACCGCCCGATTGCGCCGCCACGATGTCGCCAAGGTTGAGCGAGCCGACGCAAAGCAGCACGGTAACAATCACCAGCCCGATCGACACCTCATAGCTCACCATCTGCGCGCTGGAGCGAATGGCGCCGAGGAACGCGTATTTCGAGTTCGAGGCCCAGCCGGAGATGATGATGCCATACACCCCAAGCGACGAAATCGCGAACAAGTACAGCACGCCCACATTCAGGTTGGCGATGGTAAAGGTTTTACCAATCGGAATCACCGCCCAGCCCAGCAGCGCCAGCGCAAAGGTAATCACCGGCGCGAGCAAGAACATCACCTTATTGGCGCGGGTCGGGATGATGGTTTCCTTGAGGAACAGCTTCAACCCATCGGCAAAGGCCTGCAGCAGGCCAAACGGCCCGGTCACGTTCGGCCCCTTGCGCAGTTGCATCGAGGCAATCACCTTGCGCTCCATGTAAGTCAGCATGGCCACGCACAACAGCAGCGGCACGCATAGCAGCAGGATATCGCCCGCGATTTGCAGCGTCGGCAGGATCGCATCGGTCCAGAGCGGATCGTGCCAGAATGGATGGTTCAGAAACGCTTCCATTACGCCGCTTCCTTCTCACGTTTTTCAATGAGCGCTTCGGTGCAGGCCGCCATGGTCTTGCTGGCGCGGCTGATCGGGTCGCTCATGTAGTAGTTGCGAATCGGGTAGTCGAAGGCTTCGGGCTTAATGGCCCCGGCCTTCACCACCGCGCTGTTCCACGCCACCTCGGTGCGCGCGCCGATATAGGCGAAGGGCGTGTGTTTGGCGGCCAGTGCTGCGCGCAGTTCGTCCTGATTGCGGTAGGGCAACGGGTGGCCCAGCAGCATGGCAAGGCGCGCCACGATCTCCCAGTCCACCTGCGCGAGACCGGGTGGGAACACGGCGCGGCGCGTTTCCTGCACGCGGCCTTCGGTGTTCACGTACAGCGCGTCTTTCTCGGTATAGGCGGCACCCGGCAGCACCACATCGGCGCGGTGCGCACCGATATCGCCATGGTGGCCCTGATAGATCACGAACGCCTCGCCCCAATAGCTGGTGTCGATCTCATCGACACCAAGCAGGTAGACCAGCTTGATCGCCTTCTGCGCAATCGCATCGACGATACCGACCATGTCCTTGCCGCCCTTTTGCGGCACAAACCCGATATCGAGCCCGCCCACGCGCGCCGCCGCATGGTGCAGCAGGTTAAAACCGTTCCAGTCATTGCGCACCACGTTGCAGGCGGTGGCGATGTTCTTTGCGGTGGCGAGAATCGCCGCGCCGTCGCCGCGTGCCAGCGCACCGGCCCCCACGATGATGACCGGGTGTTTCGCCTTGCTCAGCGCGTCGGCCACGTCGCCCTTACCGGCGGCAATCTCGCTCAGCACTTTTGGGTTGGTGCCCAGTTCCGTCACCGGGAAAGTGAGGTCGAGCGTTTTGCCCACGTTAAACACCTGCGCGCCGTTCATCAGGAAGGCTTTGCGCAGGCGCGTGTTCACCAGCGGCGCTTCATGGCGCGGGTCGGTGCCGATCAGCAGCACCGCATCCGCTTTCTCAAGCCCGGCGATCCCAGTATTCATGATATAGCCGGTGCGGTCGCCCGCGTCGATCTTGCCACCATCGCTGCGGCATTCAAGGTTGGGCGAGCCAAGCGCCGTGAACAGATCCTTCAGCGCCTGCATGGATTCGACATCGGCCAGGTTGCCGGCGATCGCGGCGATTTCCTCGCCTTTGACTTCCTGCAACTTGCTGGAAACCAGCGCCAGCGCCTCGTCCCAGCTTGTTTCCACCAGCTTGCCGCCTTTGCGGATATACGGGCGGTCGAGGCGCTGCACACGCAGGCCATCGCAGGCGTGGCGGCTCTTGTCGCCCAGCCATTCTTCGTTGATTTCCTCGTTCAGGCGCGGCAGCACGCGCAGCACGGCCTCGCCACGGCTATCGACGCGGATATTGCTGCCCACCGCATCGAGCACGTCGATGGATTCGGTTTTGCGCAGCTCCCACGGGCGGGCGGTGAAGGCATAGGGCTTGCTGGTCAGCGCACCGACCGGGCAGAGATCGACCACGTTGCCCGAAAGTTCGGACGCGAAGGGCTGCTCGAGATAGGTGGTGATTTCCATATGCTCGCCACGACCCACCGCGCCAAGCGCAGGCACGCCCGCCACTTCGTCGGCGAAGCGCACGCAGCGGGTGCAATGAATGCAGCGGTTCATCTCGGTTTTGATGAGCGGGCCCATTTCCTTGTGTTCCACCGCGCGTTTATGGTCGGCGTAGCGGCTTTTGCCAGTGCCGTAGAACATGGTTTCGTCCTGCAGGTCGCACTCGCCCGCCTGGTCGCAAATCGGGCAATCCAGCGGATGGTTGATGAGCAGGAACTCCATCACCCCTTCGCGCGCCTTTTTCACCATCGGCGTGTTGGTGAACACTTCCATGTTGGCCGCTGCAGGCAGCGCACAGCTTGCCTGCGGCTTGGGCGGCCCGGGCTTCACCTCAACCAGGCACATGCGGCAATTGCCCGCAATGCGCAGCCGGTCATGGTAGCAAAAACGCGGAATCTCCACGCCCTCACGGTCGCACACTTGGATGAGTGCCTCACCGGGCGTAAATTCGACCTCGCGGCCATCGAGTTTCAAGGTTGGCATTTATGCAGCCCTCCGGGAGAATTCGTCAATCCGCGCTTCGATCACATGGCGGAAATGGCGCACCAGGCCCTGCACCGGCCAGGCGGCGGCGTCGCCGAGCGCGCAGATCGTGTGGCCTTCGATGCGGGTGGTGATGTCGATCATGTGGTCGATATCTTCTTTTTTAGCGTTGCCTTGCACCATGCGTTCCATCATGCGCCAGAGCCAGCCGGTGCCTTCGCGGCACGGCGTGCATTGGCCACAGCTCTCATGCATGTAGAATTTGCTCAGGCGGGCGATGGCTTTCACGATGTCGGTCGATTTATCCATCACAATCACGGCAGCGGTGCCGAGGCCCGAACGCTGCGCGCGCAAACTGTCAAAGTCCATCAGCACCGTGTCGCAAATGTCTTTGGGAAGCACGGGAACGGACGATCCGCCCGGAATCACCGCCAGCAGGTTGTCCCACCCGCCGCGCACGCCGCCGGCGTGTTTTTCGATGAGCTCCTTCAGCGGAATGCCCATTTCTTCTTCCACGTTGCACGGGTTGTTCACGTGGCCGGAAATGCAGAACACTTTGGTGCCGGTGTTGTTCTCGCGGCCAAGGCCCGCAAACCAGCTGGCACCACGGCGCAGAATGGTCGGCACCACGGCGATGGATTCGACGTTGTTCACCGTGGTGGGGCAGCCCCACACGCCCATGGCCGCCGGGAATGGCGGTTTCAGGCGCGGCTGGCCTTTTTTGCCTTCGAGCGATTCGATCAGCGCGGTTTCCTCGCCGCAGATATACGCGCCCGCACCGCGATGCACATACACCTCGAAATCGTAGCCCGAGCCGCAGGCGTTTTTGCCGAGCAGCCCCGCCGCGCGAGCTTCCTCGATCGCGTGCTCGAGATTGTCGGCTTCCTGCCGGAATTCGCCACGAATATAGATGTAGGCCGCCACCGCGCCAATGGCGAAACCGCCGATCAGGCAGCCTTCGATGAGCTTGTGCGGATCGTGGCGCATCAGGTCGCGGTCTTTGCAGGTGCCGGGCTCGCCCTCGTCGGCGTTCACCACGAGGTAGCTCGGGCGGCCATCGCTCTGCTTGGGCATGAAGCTCCATTTCATGCCGGTGCTGAACCCTGCCCCGCCGCGCCCGCGCAGGCCCGAGGCTTTCACTTCTTCAATAATCTTGTCGCGGCCCCAAGAGAGGATTTCTTTCGTGTTGCTCCAGTCGCCGCGCGCCTGCGCGCCTTTCAGCGTCCAGTCATGCAGGCCATAGAGGTTGGTGAAAATGCGGTCCTTATCGGCTAGCATTATGCGCTCTCCTTCAGGCTGGTCAGGCCACCGGCCGGTTCCGAGCTGGTGCGACCGGTCTGGCTGCCCGCTTTAGGTTTTTCACCACGCTTCAGCGCCATGAGCAGTTCGCGCGTTTTGTCGTAGTCGAGGTCTTCGAAGAACACGTCCATGCCATCATGGCTGTTCACCTGCATCATCGGCGCGTTCACGCAGGCACCGAGGCATTCCACTTCGGTCACGGTGAACAACCCGTCTTCGGTGGTGCCGTTCGTGGTTCCCAGTGTGTCTTTGCAGGCACGCATCACCTCGTCCGAGCCGCGCAGCCAGCACGGCGTGGTGGTGCAGCACTGGATGTGGTGGCGGCCCATCGGCGCGAGGTTGTATTGCGTGTAGAAGCTGGCGACCTCATAGGCACGCACATGCGGCATGCCCAGCATGTCGGCCACGCACTCGATCGCTTTCACCGGCAGCCAGTTATGGTGCTGGCGCTGCGCGATCATGAGGATCGGCATGAGGGCCGATTGCTGGCGGCCCGCCGGGTATTTGGCGATGTGTGTCTTCGCTTCCGCCAGGTTTTCCGGCGTGAAGGCGAAGCTTTCGGGTTGCTCAAATTGGGTGGTAACGCTGATGCCTGCCATAACTTACCTGTCGATTTCCCCCAGCACGATGTCCATGGTGCCGATGATGGCGGCCACGTCGGCCAGCATGTGGCCTTTGCACATAAAGTCGAACGCCTGCAAATGGGCGAAGCCCGGCGCGCGGATATGGCATTTGTAGGGTTTGTTCGTACCGTCGGACACGAGGAACACGCCGAATTCGCCCTTCGGCGCTTCAATCGCCGTGTAGGTCGAACCGGCGGGCACGTGGTAGCCCTCGGTGAAGAGTTTGAAATGGTGAATCAGCGCTTCCATGCTGTGTTTCATGAGGCCGCGCTTGGGCGGGGTGATTTTCACGTCGGATGTGTGCACCTCGCCCTTCGGCATTTTTTCAACGCACTGGCGGATGATGCGCAGCGACTGGCGCATTTCTTCCATGCGCACGAGGTAGCGGTCGTAGCAATCGCCGTTCTTGCCGATGGGAATATCGAAATCGAGCTCGGCGTAGGTTTCATAGGGCTGCGCCTTGCGCAGGTCCCACGCAATGCCGGAGCCGCGCAGCATCGGGCCCGAGAAGCCCCATGCCTGCGCCTGTTCGGCGGTCACGATACCAACATCGACGGTGCGCTGCTTCCAGATACGGTTGGCGGAAACGAGGGTTTCCACGTCGTCGATCACTTTGGCGAAGCGGTCGCAGAATTTCAGCACGTCGTCTTCCATGCCGGCCGGGATATCCTGATGCACCCCGCCGGGGCGGATATAGGCCGAGTGGAAGCGCGCACCCGAAGCGCGCTCGTAGAATTCCTGAATGATTTCGCGCTCTTCGAAGAACCACAACACCGGCGTGGTCGCGCCCACGTCCATAATCCATGTCGCGACGTTCAGCGCGTGGTTGGCAAGGCGGGTGAGTTCCGAGAACATGACGCGCAGCCATTTCGCGCGCGGCGGAATTTCACACCCCAGAAGCTTTTCGACCGCCAGCGCATAGCCATGCTCCTGGCACATCGGCGATACGTAATCCAGCCGGTCGAAATACGGCACGGCCTGCAGGTAGGTTTTGTGCTCGATCAGCTTCTCGGTGCCGCGGTGCAGCAGGCCGATATGCGGGTCGGCACGTTCGACCACCTCGCCGTCCATCTCCAGAATCAGGCGCAACACGCCATGCGCCGCCGGGTGCTGGGGGCCGAAATTGAGGGTGAGGTTTTTAATGTCGACTTGATTGCTCATGCGTTTACCCCGTCGAGGAATCGATGCATAATGTAGATGTCCACATAGCCAAGGCTGCTGTGACGGTAGGATTTGGGGCTGATGCCGATGATGGTGAAGCCCATGGCCTGCCACAATTCCACCGCGCGGGTGTTGGTGGAAACCACGTAGTTGAATTGCATGCTCAGGCAGCCCTGCCGCTTCGCCTCTTCCAGCGAATGCTTGCACAGCGCACGCGCCACGCCCTGCCCGCGATAATCTTTGTGCACCATGTAGCCCGCATTGGCGACATGCGCGCCATGGCCGTAATGGTTGCGGCGAAGCGAATAGGTCCCCACCACCACATCGCCGTCTTTGGCCACGAAAGTCTGGCAGCCGGTGCCGTATTTGCCCGCGCCCATCCACAGGTTTTTCGCGTCGTCTTCGGTAGTGTCGGCGTCGTAGGAATAGGTATCGCCCGCGCTGACCACCTCATGGAAAATTGCCCAGATACCGGGCCAGTCGGCCTCGGTCGCCGGGGCGATATTCCATGCGCGCTCGGGCGCCTGTTTGCGCATCGCACTCATGCTTTTGCCTTTTCATCGCCCGGCAGCGGGGCAGCGGGGTAATGCGGGCCTTCCCACGGCGAGAGAAAATCGAAGCTGCGATAGGCCTGATTGAGCTTCACCGGCTCATAGACCACGCGTTTTTCGTCTTCGTCGTAACGCAACTCGACAAAGCCGGTCAGCGGGAAATCCTTGCGCTGCGGGTGACCATCGAACCCATAATCGGTGAGGATGCGGCGCAGGTCGGGGTTGCCCTCGAACGGCACGCCGTACATGTCCCACACTTCGCGCTCGAACCAGCCGGCGGACGGGAAGATATCGGTCACACTTGGCAGCGCAGCCCGCTCATCCGCTGCCACTTCGACGCGGATACGACGGTTTTTCACCAGCGACAGCAGGTTATACACCACCACAAAACGCTTCGCCTTCGCGGGATAATCAACCGCCGTAATATCCATCAACTGACTGAAGCGGCAATGCTCATCGTCACGCAGGAAGGCAATCAGCGCAGCGACATGCGGCGCATCAACATCGATCACCAACTCGTCTTTTTCCATACGGAAGCCCAGCACGCGGTCAGACACCATGCCCTGAATATATTCACCCAATTCCTGCGAAGTGCGTGTCATTAGCCCCTCCGAATCGTGCCGGTGCGGCGGATTTTTTTCTGCAGTTGCAGTACCCCATAAATCAGCGCCTCGGCTGTCGGCGGGCACCCCGGAATATAGACATCGACCGGCACGATGCGATCGCAGCCACGCACCACCGAGTAGCTGTAATGGTAGTAGCCGCCACCATTGGCACAGCTGCCCATGGAGATGACGTAGCGCGGCTCGCTCATCTGGTCGTAGACCTTGCGCAGCGCGGGGGCCATTTTATTGCACAGCGTGCCCGCCACGATCATCACGTCGGACTGGCGGGGGCTTGGGCGAAACACCATGCCGAACCGGTCAAGGTCGTAGCGCGCGCCGGCGGCCTGCATCATCTCGACCGCGCAGCAGGCGAGGCCGAACGTCATCGGCCAGAGCGAGCCGGTGCGCGCCCAGTTGACCAGCTTATCGAGGTTGGCGACCACGAAGCCTTTATCGTCGAATTCCTTGAGCACATTGCCCAGCAGCGCATCCTGCGAAGCACCGGGCGCCAGCGGCTGTGCATGGGTGTGGGTGGTTGTAAGAAGCTCGCTCATTCCCAATCCAGCGCCCCTTTCTTCCATTCATAGATGAAACCGACCGTCAGGATACCGAGGAAGCTCATCATGCTCCAGAAGCCGACCAGCCCGATATCCTTCAGCGACACCGCCCACGGGAACAGGAAGGCCACCTCAAGATCGAAAATGATAAACAGGATAGCAACGAGGTAGAACCGCACATCGAACTGGCCGCGCGCATCGTCGAACGGCTCGAAGCCGCATTCATAGGGCGAGAGTTTTTCAGCATCGGGCTTCAGGCGCGCCAGCAGGAACGGCGCACCGACCATGATCAGCGCGAGGGCAAGGGCGATCCCAAGGAACACCAATACCGGGAAATAGGAGGCAACAACCTGTTCCATATCTTCCGTGTCTCTTTTTTAGTTTTTCTTGCGCCGCTTATAGCACCTCACACGCTCGCGTGAAGGGTTTTTTCACAGGAAACAGTGCGTGTGGGTAAATGCGCTTTTCCAGTGCAAAACCGCCACAGATGCTTATGCTGGCATCATGGCCGCCGATCCCCTCCTCATTCTCCAGAAAACCTATGGATACCCGGATTTCCGCGGCCAGCAGCGCGCCATCATCGACACGGTGGTGGGCGGCGGCAATGCATTCGTCCTCATGCCCACCGGCGCCGGCAAATCGCTATGCTACCAGATTCCGGCGCTGTGCCGCGCGGGGGTGGGTATTATTGTATCGCCCCTTATTGCGCTGATGCAGGACCAGGTCGATGCGCTGACCCAGCTTGGCATTCGCGCCGCCGCCATCAATTCCAGCATGGATGGCGCCAGCATCAATGCCACCCGCCGCGCCATCCGCGAGGGCAGCATCGACATGGTCTATGTCGCCCCCGAGCGCCTGCTGATGGACGATTTCCTGAGCCTGCTCGATGAATCCCCCCTCGCCTTGTTTGCCATCGACGAGGCGCACTGCGTGAGCCAGTGGGGCCATGATTTCCGCCCGCATTACACCGAACTCGCCGTGCTGGCGCAGCGCTACCCCACGGTGCCGCGCATCGCCCTCACCGCCACCGCCGATGCGCCGACGCGCAAAGACATCGTCGAGCGACTGGGCCTTGGCGATGCGGCGCAATTCATCGCCGGTTTCGACCGCCCCAACATCCATTACCGCATTATGGAAAGAAATAAGGGCGAGCAGCAAATCGTCGACTTTATACGCACGCATCATCCGCAGGATGCAGGCATCGTCTATTGCCTGTCGCGCAAGGGGGTGGAGGACATGTGCGCCCATCTGGTGCGCGAGGGGTTCGCCGCCCTGCCCTACCACGCGGGCATGGACAGCGACACCCGCAGAACCAACCAGCAGCGCTTCCTACGCGAAGACGGCATCATCATGGTCGCCACCATCGCCTTCGGCATGGGCATCGACAAGCCCGACGTGCGGTTCGTGGTGCATGCCACCATTCCCAAGAATATCGAGGCCTATTACCAGGAAACCGGCCGCGCGGGCCGCGACGGCCTGCCCAGCAACGCCCTCATGCTCTACGGCATGCGCGACGTGGCCATGCAACGCAGCTTCATCGACGAAGGCGACGCGCCGGAAACCCAGAAGCGCATCGAAACCGCCAAGCTGAATGCATTGCTCGGCCTGTGCGAAACGGCGGGCTGCCGCCGCCAGATCCTGCTCAGCTATTTTGGCGATAGCGGCACGCCGTGCGGCCATTGCGACAATTGCGACGCACCGCCGGATACGTTCGACGGCACCGTCGCCGCGCAAAAAGCGCTTTCCGCCGTGCTGCGCACCGGCCAGCGCTTCGGCGTGCATTACGTGGTGCAGCATTTGCTGGGCAAAGGCGACGACCGCAGCGCCCGCTTCGGCCATGACAGCCTCAGCACCTTCGGCATCGGCGAGGAATACGGCAAAAACGAATGGCTTGGCATGTTCCGCCAGCTCATGGCACTCGACCTGCTGCATGCCGATGCGGGCGAGCATAACGTGGTGAAAGTGACGGCCGAGGGCAGCCGTTTCCTGAAGGAGAAAACCCCGCTTCGTCTGCGCCACATGGCGCGCAAGCCCCTGCGCGAGAAACGTCGAAGCGCCGCTGCCATGCCCGCCATGGAGGGAGATGCCCAACTTTTCGCCTTGCTCAAATCCGTGCGTATGCAACTGGCTAAAACGCAAAACGTGCCGCCCTACGTGATTTTCCACGATAAAACCCTGCTGGAAATGGCCGCCCACAAGCCACAGGAGATGGAAGATTTCACCCTCATCAGCGGCGTCGGCGAAAAGAAGGCCGAGCGTTACGGGCCTGTTTTCCTGCAGGTCATCGCCGATTACACCCAGCAGGCCGCATAGTTAACGCATTTTTAAACCTTGCCCGCTAGGGTGATAAAAAAGCGAGGTTTCCGTATGCCCACCCCCCATCAGCAAACCGCCGTCGAGCTCACCCGCGGCGACGACCATCTCAGCATCTGGGTCGATGCCAACAATAACGGCGTGCGCGACGACGACGACGTGAACATCTTCATCACCCAAAGCGGCGGGTTCTACACCGAAAGCGCCAGTTTCAAAGCCACACTTAATGCCCATTTGCGCGACCGCCTGAAAACCGCCGCGCTGATGCTCATGAAAAGCCAGCCCGGCAGCGATCCCATAAGCGAAAAACAGGTCTGCGGCCTTGCGCTGCAACTTATTGTGCAGGCGCAAAGCGGCGCGCAAGCCGAAGCCGCCGGCACAGGCGAAGGCTACCGCATGGAAGACAGCCCGGCGTTTATCCACGCCGCCCATCCGCCGCAGCACTAAATTACAGCCCCACGCGTGCCCGCACCATGGCGGGGGTCATGCCCGCATCGCGCAGGGCGCGCAGGCTGGCTGCCCCATCGCGTTTGCTCAAGCGCGCACCCGCCGCGTTGGTCAGCATCGCATGGTGACGATAGATCGGCGCAGGCAACCCCAGCAACAGCTGCAATAATCGGTGAAGCCCAGCCGCCTCGCGCAATTCTTCACCACGAATCACATGGCTTACGCCCTGCAGCGCGTCATCCAGCACCGAGGCAAGATGATAGCTCGTGCCCGATTCCTTGCGCCCCAGCACCACGTCGCCAAACGATTCGGGCGATGCAGGGCGCCGGACCAACCCCGCATCCGTTTCTTCCTCGAAGAAAAGCGTGCATTCCTTTTTCAACGACAAACACTCCAACGCCGCCGCCATGGATAGCCGCCATGCATAGGGCGCGCCGGTCGCCACCAGCCGCTGCTCCTCACTTGCCGGCAAGGGCGCCCCGGTGAAGGAAAATCCCGGTGCTGCATGCGGTGCGGCGAGTGCTTCTTCGATATCCTTGCGCGATTTGAAACAGCGATAGACCAGCCCCCGCCCGCGCAAATCGTCGAGCGCCGCTTCGTAGCGCGCCATCTGCGTGGTTTGTACCAGCACGGGGGTTTCCCATTCCAATCCAAGCCATTGCAGGTCTTCTGCAATCGCCGCATAGAATTCCGCTCGGCAGCGTGTCTGGTCGATATCTTCCAGCCGCAGCAGGAACCGCCCGCCAACCGTGCGCGCCGCCTCGAAATTCAGCAACGCCGAATAGGCATGGCCGAGATGCAAATAGCCCGTGGGCGATGGCGCGAAGCGTGTGGTGATCGTCATGATACCCTGATAGCAAAAAAAGCCATCCGGGTGGGATGGCTTTTTGAAAGAGATCGGATGGCGGCGTGGGGCGGCGCTAAAAATGCGCTGCGCATGATGGCAAGTCTTTAAAAAATACGGTGGGAATGGGTGACGCTTCTAGAACATGTCCGTCTAAGTTCACGCGGCGCATGATTGAATCATGCTTGCGCTCGCTAAGACTCCCATGCCCGCCACTTACAAACGCTTCGCGTTTGTAAGTGGCGGGAGTGACGGGGCTCGAACCCGCGGCCTCCTGCGTGACAGGCAGGCGCTCTAACCAACTGAGCTACACCCCCGCATGGGGTATTTAGGCACGCTCCGAAAACTGGAACGCTTCTTGTGCATACCATTAAAAAACGCAGCGCGTTTTTTAATGGTGGGCGATCACGGACTCGAACCGCGGACCCTCTCGGTGTAAACGAGATGCTCTAACCAACTGAGCTAATCGCCCCCTTACCGTTACCACTGTCACCGTGGCAACGTTTTGGGAGTGCTGGCTATAATCATATTCGCGGCGGGCGGCAAGGAGTTTTTTAGCAAAATAAAAACTTCTTTCCCACAAACGAAAAGTGGGGCGGCACTTGCGCGCCACGCCACTCATTCCGTTCAGACGAGTAAACTTACGCTTTGCGCTTGTTTACTTGGTCTTTCAGCGCTTTGCCGGGTTTGAATTTCGGCTGAACCGAAGCGGCGATTTTGATTACAGCGCCGGTGCGCGGGTTGCGGCCTTCGGTGGCTTTGCGCTTAACCGAGGTGAAGGTGCCGAAGCCAACGAGGCGAACTTCTTTGCCTTTGCTCAGCGACTTGCTGATAACTTCGATGAATGCGTCAACAGCTTCAGCTGCTTTGGCTTTGGTCAGGTCGGTTTTGTCGGCGATCTCAGCGATCAGTTCGTTCTTGTTCATAGGAACTCCATAACATGAAGACGGGTTTAACAACATTGGTACCAAGCGACGGGTTTTCCTAAATAGCGCTGCGTCATGACCATCCAAACGTAAGGTTCAATATCATCGGCGAGCGGCTATTTGACTAGGTTTTGCCTTGTCACTAGCGAGGGGGACGTAAGCACCATTTAAAAACCCTGACAACAACAAAATTGCAAAAAACCGCAGAAATCGGGAGTTTTTCACAGATTATTTTGCTTGCATTTTTCTTTTCAACCCCGGCAAACCGCCGATTTACGCGGAAACCTGTCCACACAATATCGAAAAACCCTAGGATTTACGCCATGTTTCAGGCATCGCGCGCAACAACGCATGCTGCACCATAAGTGGCAACGCATCAATCAACCGCAGCGCGCAATAGAGCGTGAGCGGAAAGGCAATGCGCGCCTTCTTTTTCGCCAGCCCGCGCCGAATGATGCCTGCCGCGCGTTCGGCGCTCATCATCAACGGCATGGGAAAATGGTTGATGTCGGTAAGTGGCGTGCGGATCCAGCCGGGGCAAATGATGCTGATCGCAAGGTTATCGCGCGCATGCACGGCGCGCAGCGCATCACCATAATAACGCACCGCCGCTTTGCTGGCGCTATAGGCCGCCGCGCCGGGAAAGGCAATCATGCCCGCCAGCGATGAGATGATCGCCACCTGCCCTGCCCGCCGCGCTACCATGCGCGGCAGCACCGGGTGAAGCGTGTGCAGTACGCCCTGCAAGTTCACATCGAACACGTGATGCGCCGCATCGAGCTGTTCAACACCGGCAAAGGTGCCCGCCGAAACGCCGGCATTCGCAATCACAAGATCAAGCGACGTTGCATCATCGGCGCGCGTCACATAAGCCGCCATCGCCTCGCGATCAGTGACATCGATGCAGGCCGTGCGTAACTCAGCCCCCTTCGCGCGGCAATCATTGGCTACAGCCTGTAGCCGCTGCGAATCGCGCCCCAGCAAATGGAGTGTGATGCCCGGCGCGGCATATTCCCG
The DNA here is from genome assembly GCA_044341105.1 of Rickettsiales bacterium. Lineage (GTDB taxonomy): Bacteria > Pseudomonadota > Alphaproteobacteria > Rickettsiales > UBA3002 > QFOX01. Next base: position 17,563 of record JBIISI010000030.1, read on the forward strand.
CGCCAGCGCCGCACCAAGGCCAGAGGAAGCGCCGGTAATAAGAATGGTCGTGGGGTGTGGGGTATGAGTTGCCGGTGCGTTCATTGTTTGTTCACCACCCACAACATGCCAACCACCACTCACCGAAACGGCGGGCAGTGCAGGCCTTTTTTCGATTCCGTGAAAAGCTCGAAGCCCGTCGCCGTCACACCGAGCGAATGCTCGAACTGCGCGCTCAGGCTTTTATCTTTCGTCGTCACCGTCCAGCCATCATGTTTGCTGAGGATGGTCGCGTATTTGCCCGCGTTCACCATCGGCTCGACGGTAAAGAACATGCCTTCTTCCAGCACCACACCCTCGCCCGCGCGGCCATAGTGCAAAATGTTCGGCGCGTCATGGAACACACGGCCAAGCCCATGCCCGCAATAATCGCGCACCACGGAAAAACCAATGCCTTCCACATAGGTCTGGATCGCATGGCCGATATCACCCGTGGTCGCGCCGGGGCGCACCACTTCAATGCCTTTCATCATGGCATCGTAGGCAACCTGCGTCAGGCGTTTTGCCAGGGTTTTCGGCTCGCCCACGAAGTAGGTGCGGCTGGTGTCGCCGTGCCAGCCATCGACAATCACCGTCACGTCGATATTCACGATATCGCCGTTATTCAGCTTCTGCGGGCCGGGAATGCCATGGCACACCACATGGTTCACGCTGGTGCACACCGATTTTGGAAACCCACGATAGCCCAGCGGGGCCGGAACCGCGCCCGCGGCAATAATCCGCTCATGCACGTAGGTATTGATCGCTTCTGTCGTGATGCCGGGCTGCACGAACGCCGCCATATCATCAAGAATGCTGGAAGCCAGCGCACCCGCTTTGCGCATGGCCGAAAATTCCGCCGCCGTGTGAATTTTAATCCCGCGTGCGTCGCCCATATCCTCGTCATCTTCCTCGCTATACATGCGCGCATCTAACCAGATCACACCCGTGCTTGCAAGGCGCCGCTTTGCTGCTATGTAACAAGCATGGAACTGGTCACCGCAGCTTTGGTCGTCATCGGCAACGAAATCCTCTCGGGCCGCACCCACGATAAAAACATTCCCCACATCGCCGTCACCCTCAACGAAAAGGGCATCCAACTGCGCGAAGTGCGAGTCGTGCCCGATATCGAGGCCGAGATCGTTGATGCCGTAAACGCCCTGCGTACGCGCTACGATTACATCTTCACCACCGGCGGCATCGGGCCAACGCATGACGACATCACCACCGCCTCGGTGGCAAAGGCGTTCGGCGTGGCCGTTATTCGCCACCCCGAGGCCGAAGCCGCCCTGCGTGCCTACATCCCGCCCGAGCGCATCAACGAAGCGCGCCTGCGCATGGCCGACGTGCCCAAAGGCGCTACGCTCATTCCCAACCCCGTCAGCGCCGCGCCGGGCTTCTGCATCGGCAATGTGTATGTGATGGCGGGCATCCCCAACATCATGCAGGCCATGCTGGCCGCGACCCTGCCGCATCTGAAGGGCGGCGGCTCGGTGGGTTCGCTCTCCATCACCACCGATTTGCCCGAGGGCACCATTGCCGCCGGGCTCAGCACCATCCAGGGTCGCTTCGCGGCCGTGGAAATCGGCAGCTACCCGCAATTTGTCGATGGCAAACCACAGACCACCCTCGTCTGCCGCGCGATGGACGGGGCGGCAAACGAAGCGGCCAGCCATGAAATCCGCGCGCTCATTGCCCAGCTTGGCGGGCGCGAAATAGTCTGATTGCAATCTCCGCCTGCGCTTGTTACCACCGCCACAGGCTCTCGTGGCGGAATAGGTAGACGCGCCAGACTTAAAATCTGTTGTCCGTACGGGCGTGCCGGTTCGATTCCGGCCGAGAGCACCAAACCGGACTTAGTGTCCGAAAACTCCCTTAAAAGCGAGAAAGGGAGCGATAGAGCTGCGGTTCTATACCCCTCCTTTCGGTCATAGGCCAGAGGGCGTGCGAAAGTCGCTTTCAGCACTAATCTCTTGGTCGTTATATCCCCGGAAACCCATAGCTGGTAAGGCTTTGCGAAGAATCGAAAAGCGGTTCTAGCCGTTTCGTCCACCGCTTTGTCAAACTCGCCACAATTTTGCATTTTCTCCTGCAGAACCACCCGCTGTTCTTCCAGATTTTTGATCTGGCGTTCATAGCTGGTAATCAGGATGGTGCTATCCGCCACCGCGATACGGTCGAGGAACTGCTCCACCTTCTTTTCAATCAAGTCGATCTGATGTTGCAGTTCCCGGCGCTGCTCCACCACATCACCCGCTTTCAGGTGCGAGAGCTTCCCGATCATGTCATCCACCATTTCCACCATCGAATCCGATGGAGTGATGTCTTTCAGGAGCATTGCAAACTCGTCCTCAAGATAATCACGCTTGATGGACTTGCCATAGTGTTCGCAGCCTTTGGTCTGGCAAAGGTAGTATGGGTATTTTCCATTCCGGCCCTTAGTCCAGCAGGATTTCATCGGCACGCCGCAGCAATCGCAGGTCACGAATCCGCGTAGTGGAAAGTCGTGGCTGATGTCTAGGCGGGCCGGAGCCTTTGCCCGCCCATGCAATTTGTCCTGAATGCGGCGGTAGGTTTCAAAAGAGATAATCGGCTCATGTTGCCCCTTAGTCAGCCCGATATTCCATTCCGGGTAGTCATAGTAACCCGAATAAAGCTGGCGGTTCAGCATATCCAGCACACGCTGCATATGCACTTCGCCCTTACGGTCTTTCGGGAAAACCGGCTGTTCTTCTAAATATTTCTTCACTTCCACCGGTGTGCTGAACCGATCAGAGGCAAACCCTTCTAGCGCCTGTTGCACGATGGAAGCCAGTGGCTCATCCCGCACCAGCATTTTACCGTGCGTGCCGCGCTTTTCCATTTTGTAGCCGCGTGGCGGGCAGAGAATCCAATAACCATTCATCAGCCGCGCCCGCATCCGATTCTTTACCTGCTCGGCGTTTTTCTGGCGCTGGTGTTGCGATACGCTGGCCAGCAAGTTTTCCACCAGCTGGCTATCGGAATCTTCCCCGAACTCGATGGAGGGCGATTGTAGCACCCCACCGGCATCGCGGATAGCGATACGCAGCTCCAGGTGCGCTTTCACGCCTCGTGCCAACCGGCTAATGTCATCAATGATGACGACGATTTCTTCATTTTTATTTTGCCGGAGATAATCCAGCATCCGCGTGATGGCGGGGCGATCAATCAGACTCCCGGATATGCCTTCCTCCGAGAAAACCTCCACCACTTCCAATTTTTTATGGCGGGCAAATTCTCGGCAGCGCGTTTCCTGCGAAGATAACCCATGTCCGTTTTTTACCTGTTCGGGCGATGATACGCGGCAATAAATGACTGCTTTCTTTGCGGCGTTTTTCATTCAAAAGACCTCTATATTTCAATGTTTTGAGTATCTTTTTGAAGGATAACCGGGTGCAGTTGCGAATCAACGGTCTTTTGAGTGTCTTTCTCCTTTTTTGCCAGTCGGTTAAGTCGTATTTGATGGTCAAAGTAGTTTTCCAAAATCACCCAAACGGCATTCACCAGTTCGAGCTTCTGTTCCTCGGTTAAATCGAACTTATCGACGTATTTGCGATACGGGGTTAGGTCAGT